>CALMST010000245.1 GCA_937872315.1 uncultured Ignavibacteria bacterium
TAGCTTCTGTAGTTTCCGGAGCTTTAACTTCTGTTACTTCCGGAGCTTTAGCTTCTGTAGTTTCCGGAGCTTTAACTTCTGTTACTTCCGGAGCTTTAGCTTCAGTTGTTTCCGGAGCTTTAGTTTCCGGAGTTTCTGCTTTTGTTTTCTTGGCTAGTTTTCTTCTCTTCTTCTTTTCTCTTGCTATTGCAATTTTAGATTCTCTTTGTCCTAAGAATTTCTGTAATTCAGATTCGATCTCTTCCGGGGAAGCGCCTTTTTTCTCAAGATAAAGTTTAAGAATTAAACCTTCGCTTTGAAGCAGATTCTTAACGGTATCTGTAGGTTGCGCACCTACTTTCAGCCAGTACTTAACTCGTGTTTCTTTTAGTGTAACCTGCATAGGATCGATATTTGGATTATATGTTCCAACCGCTTCTATGAATCTTCCGTCTCTCGGAAAACGTGAGTCAGCCGCTACTATCTTATAGATCGGATAGTGCCTCTTTCCCATTCTTTTTAGTCTTAATTTAACCAATGTTTATTTTTTTTGTTTTTTAATTTATTAATAAAAATTTTCCGTTGTAACGGACTATGCTTTAAACTCTTTCATTAAATTTGCCGGTAATTTCATTTTCTTCATTAATCCTCTGCCTTGATCTCGGTTAAATTGTTTCATCATTTTCTGCATATCTTCGAATTGCTTTATGACTCTGTTGACCTGCTGAATGGGATTTCCGCTACCGTCTGCGATCCTTCTTCTTCTGGAGCCGTTTAGTAAATTCGGATTTTCTCTTTCTTTATTTGTCATAGATAAAATTACTGATTCCACTTTGGTCAAAGCCGAATCATCAACTTCCTGATTCTTTAACATCTTATTTGCCCCTGGAATCATGGAGATCAGACTTGACAGCGATCCCATTTTTTTTATCTGATTCATATAAGACAGGAAATCATTAAAATCAAATTTGTTTTTTCTAAGCTTTTCTTCAAGCTTTCCGCTCTCGGACATGTCAAACTCGGTCTGGGCTTTTTCAACAAATGAAACAATGTCACCCATTCCAAGAATTCTTGATGCCATTCTGTCAGGATGGAACTGCTCTATTGCATCGAGCTTCTCACCGATCCCTGCAAACTTTACAGGTACATTTACAACTGCCTTGATCGATAATGCCGCTCCGCCTCTTGTGTCTCCGTCTAACTTTGTTAATATTACACCGTCATAATTTAATTTATCATGAAATGCCTTTGCAGTATTAACGGCATCCTGACCAGTCATCGAATCAACTACAAATAAAAGCTCTTCCGGATCAAGAGCATCTTTTATCTTTGACACCTCATTCATCATCTCATCATCTATCGCAAGACGTCCTGCAGTATCAATTATTAATGTATCCCTAGCATTATCCTTAGCATACTGAACTGCATCTTTTGAAATTTTCAGAACATCTTTTTCTTCAAGGTCAGAATAAACAGGAACACCTGCCTGTTTACCAAGGATCCTGAGCTGCTCAATAGCAGCAGGTCTGTAAACGTCGCATGCTGCCAGCAAAGGATTTCGCCCTTTGGCTTTCAAATATTTTGCAAGCTTTGCCGAAAAAGTCGTTTTACCTGAACCCTGTAGACCAACCATCATTATCACGGAAGGAATTCTGTCTGAAAATTTAATATCAGCTTTATCAGAACCCATTAGTGTAATGAGTTCATCATTTATAATTTTTACTATAAGCTGTCCGGGAGTAATGCTTGTTAAAACATTCTGTCCGAGTGATTTTTCCCTGACATCATTTATAAACTTACTGACTACTTTGTAATTAACATCTGCATCAAACAGGACACGACGAACCTCACGCAGAGACTCATCAATGTTCTTATCATTGATCTTTCCCTGCCCGCGGATCTTTTTTAAAACGCCATCGAGCTTATTTGTTAAGTCGTCTAACAAAACGCAGTTATAGTAATTTAATTATACAGGTGCATAAAATACCAATATAAATGAATTTTATCAAGGAAGTTAATTTAAGTCAGGCTAAACATCATTTTATTATCAGATATCAGGAGTCTGGGATGATTAAGATGATTAAATTGGGATTTTAGTGGCTTTAAATTTTGGATTTTTGATCTTACTCTTTCAGAGTATCTCCCGTTCTATTGAAGAATTCAGAAAAGCGCATTATACTTCTGCGCATTTTATAAAATTTTATAGTGTGACTCATGTTCAATGTTTACTGTATTGAATCCCATTTCAATCTGCTCATTAAAAAACATTTCAAAAACTGTAATATCAGTCCGCCTGGGTTAAATAATATTTTGAGTAAGCAATTTATTTCATAGCAGGCGAGAAACGGGGATCACGGAATTACATTTATCTGTCTCGGAAATCGGATTTTATGTTTTAGATATAAGAAAGTGATTTGTTTAATATGAGGAACTGTGTTGATGATTAAAAATTTTGCCTTAAAAGTATGTAGATTTTTAATTAGCGCAGCCAAATTTCTTGATCAACTATTTCTGTCCGAAAAAATATCATTATAATTATCCATTGAATATTCAAAAAAAATAACTGATTTTACACGCAACCAATCCAAAAACAAAAGTTAAAATTAAACAGAAGAGCTACTTTTTATTAAGTAACTTAAATTCATTTTATCTGAATAAAACATTAAACGTAATTCAGATAATCTGATTAAATTGTTTTTTTAATTTTTCTACAAAAAAAACACACTGGCAACACATTTATTAAACAAACAAAACAAGCGAAATGAAAGCAATGTTTACAATTGTGATCATGCTGTTCGTGGTATTTACCGGAACAACTTTTTCACAGGACAAACAGGATTGGAAATACATGCATCCAACTCCTCAAAACAACATTTTACGTAAAGTAAAAATGGTTGATGAAAATACCTGGGTAACTACAGGAGCTAATGGTAATTTCATGAAGTCAACTAATGCAGGACTAAACTGGTACTTCCAGTTTTTCTGTGGTAAAGTTACTGCAAATACACTTGCAACAACTCAGAATTATGACCTGTGGTTTTTTGATGGTAACACAGGTATCGTCACCGGTGATCAGGGATTCTTCGGAAGAACTGTTAATGGAGGTGTAACTTTCGATTCAGCTTATTCATATCTTATTCCGACCAATTCAAGAAACTGGTCAGTATGGTTTGCAGATGCAAATACCGGATACATCGGATCAGGAAGTCAGAATTCATTCACTACTACTATTCTGAAGACAACAAATGCCGGACTAAGCTGGACTAAAGTTTATCAGGATCTTTCCGGATCTACAAGCTATCTGACTTCTCTAGGCGGAGTCGGAAATACAATTTGCGCAGCCTGGACAAACGGTTCCATTGTAAGATCTTCAGATGCAGGTGCTACGTGGACAGTTTTAGCTGGTGTAAACAATCCAAATACAAACAGTATAGAATTTGCAGATGCAAATAACGGATTTTCTGCAGGAGGCGCAGGTACTTTTTCAAGAACAACAGATGCAGGACTTACATGGACCATATTACCATCTCCACAGGTTGACTGGTCATATTTTCAGGTAAAAGTTGTTTCCTTAAATGAAATTTATCTGATCGGTGATGCAAGTAATTTATACAAGTCCACTGATCAGGGAACTACCTGGAGCACTTTGCCAATCAATGTTACAGGTCCGGCAGTTACATTTGTATGGTATTCACTGGATCATTACGGTTCTACCTATGTCTTATCAGGTGATTATGGTATCATTGCAAAATCAACTGACGGCTGCGCTACATGGACGGCACCGGGATATAAATCTCTGACTACAAGATTCGGATCACAAATAACAACAATTCCGGGAACCAGTAAATACTGGATCGCAGGAGGAGCTTTTCCATTCGGATCTACTCAGGGACAAATAATGTATTCTTCGAACAGCGGAACAGACTGGGAATTACGTGATCTTGGTGTAACTGGAGATCTTCAGGCTATTTCAATGATCAATGAAAATACAGGTTATGCAAGCGGAACAAATAATCAGGTATTTAAAACAACCAATGGAGGATTGAACTGGTTTGCAAAAACAAGTCCATCCCCAAATGCAACTTCACAATTGTATTCATGTGAATTTGTTGATGAAAATACAGGCTGGGTATTTGTTAATTTCTCAACTGTAGCAGGCGGTAATGTTTTTAAGACAACAAACGGCGGTGATAACTGGACTCAATATTCAACAGGAGCATCAAGCGAAAATATTTATGCGGCAGATATGGTAGATGCTAATACAGGATTCTGTGTAATGAATCAGTCAAACAGACCGATTTACAGAACAACAAACGGAGGTGTAAACTGGACCGGAGCAACCACAACAGGATTTACAGGTTCAATTCACGGTATCTCTTCACCTGACGGAATCACAGTTTATGCCTGTCAGAGTTCAGGTACAAACAGACTGGCTAAATCAACTAACGGTGGAGTAAACTGGACTCTCATAACTTTACCTGCAAATGCAAATTTTTCTTATGTAAGCTTTAAAGATGCAAATACAGGTTATGTATCAGGAAACAGTACCGCTTCTATCTGCAGAACTACAGACGGCGGAGTTACCTGGACTTTCCAGAATACACATAATGTCACTAACACTACTGTATTTGTTTCACAGGGCGATACTGCATGGGCTTTAGGTGGTAACGGAGCAATTATGAGATATATCGGAGACAATAATCCGATCACGCTCAATTTAACTGTTGCCCTGGAAGCTATGTATCCGATTGTTCCAAATGAACTGGTACGAACAGATCCGGTAACTGTATATCTGAGAAACGCAAGCGCACCATATGCAATTGTTGACTCTGCAACAGCGAATATAGATTCACTTACCTTTACAGGACAGTTCACTTTCTCAAATGCTTCATCAGGTCAGTATTACATAGTTGCAAAGCATTTTAATTCCTTGGAGACATGGAGCAGAAGCGGCGGAGAGACAATGCTGGCAGGCGGAACATATAACTATGATTTTACCAACCTGAGTTCTAAAGCATACGGAAACAATATGGTACTCAAAGGATCAAAGTATTGTATCTATTCAGGAGATGTCAACAATGACGGATTAATAGACCTTACCGATCTGGTAGCTACTTATAATGATGCAGTTTCATTTGTATCCGGAAGTTATGTAATCACAGATATAAATGCTGATAATATAGTTGATCTTGGTGACGTATTGATCGTAAATAATAATACTTCAATATTTGTCAGTGTGGCAAAACCATAAATGCAATTATATTAAAATATTAATTTCAGCCCCGGTGGTTTTTCCTCCGGGGCTTTTTTATTTTATTCATATATTCTGAAGACAATCACAGGGTGCTTTGTTTGAAAATCAGAATAAAAAATACTGATCTAAGAATGTAAAAATAATTTTCCAACTTTTTTAAATTAATCTGGCACTGCTGCTTCTGTTCTGCATTTATTGAAATGTAACAGACAGGGTCTGGCTAAGATTATAACAACAATATTTTTTATTGGAATTCATTATGAAATTTATTTAACTTGTCCTGTGGCATGCGATTTCAAATTTGATAACCATCTATTGCATAATTTATCTTTTATAATAAAATGCTGATCTGCGGAATTGATGAAGCCGGAAGGGGACCTCTTGCGGGACCTGTGGTGGCTGCTGCTGTTGTTTTTGAGGATAACTTTATAATGGAGGGAGTTAAAGATTCGAAGGTGTTAACGGAATTTCAGAGAGATGAATATTTTTTGAAAATTACTGAAATGTGCCTTGATTACAAAGTGATCGAAATCAGTAATGTTGAAATTGATGAGATCAATATTCTTCAGGCAACTATGAAAGCGATGTATCTTGCATTAAAGAGCCTTAATGTGAAACCAGAAAAATATCTTATAGACGGAAATTATTTTAAACTGCCGGGAAAGTATCAGACAGAAATTAATTATGAAACAATTGTAAAAGGAGATTCAAAAGTGTTTGCCATTTCGGCGGCTTCGGTCCTGGCGAAAGTAACAAGAGACAGGATCATGAAAGAAAATCATTTGAAATTTCCCGGATATGAATTTGGCAGACATAAAGGTTACGCAACAAAACTGCATGATGAAAGAATAAAACAGCTGGGCTTGTGTGAAATTCACAGAAGAAGTTTCTGCAGTAAGTATTTAAAGGAATCAGTATGAAATGCATATATAAAAACCGGCTCGGCGCAAACGGTGAACTCATTGCGAAAAAATATTTAGCGGATAAAAATTATAGATTCATTAAAAATAATTACAGGTACGAAAGAGCGGAAGTGGATCTCATATTTGAAGATGTAAAGAATAAGATCCTGATATTCGCTGAAGTAAAAACAAGGAGGAATAAAAATTTCGGTAAACCTGAAGATGCGATAAACTTTACGAAACAGGAACACATAAAAAAAGCCGCAATGGGTTTTGTAAGTGAAAATGAAAAATTCTCAGACCATGACCTCAGAATAGATGTAATAAGTATTTTACTCAAAGATGGAAAAGCAGAAATAGAGCATTTTGAAAATGCATTCTGAGTTTGGTTGTTTGTTAATTGTGTTAATTATGTTAATTGATAAAAAATTAAGCAAAAATACCTAATACCTAATACCTAATACTCAATACCCAATACCCAATACTGATCAAAAAGTAAACGTCATCCCCAGTTTAAAAGTATTATACCTGAGAGGTGCAACGCTTGTAAACGGCCAGTTCATCTGATTTTTTCTCAATTGATAGAAACCGTATTCATAAGCATTTCTCAGGACAAAATTCACAAAGCTACCTGCAACCGGTGTATTCTTCATTATTTGTCTTGTGAATCCATCGATCAGAAAAAGTCCGCTGTATTCAATCACGGAACTCATTAATTGTTTACCAAAAAGGGATCTTGGGTAAACATCAGAGATCTCATATTTCGGCTGAATGGAAAATCCCTGAGTGATCTGAAAATTTATGCCTGCTTCAGTGGATGTTCCGAACCTGAATGAACCGTCAAAATCCGCAAGAGCCTGAATTTCGTCAGGAGTTGCAAAAGTCTGATCGTATGTGAGTTGTGTCCAGGCGAAAGAATTTGAGCTGTATGGAAGTATTGAAAAGTTACCGGTCTTTACGCCATAACCTTTTTTATCACCGACACCAAAACTCCACATGTCATTACTTAAACCGGGATTATCAGATCTTGAATAATTGTCTGATGAAGCATTGCGGAGAAACAGATAATTGTTTCTGTAATTGATGATATTTTTCCCGTATTTACTTATGTTTTGCTTGGTGAATCCGAGTTTCATTTCTATCATACCGGCATTTGCGAGATTATTATCATTCCCGTTGATACTGAGCCCGGAGAGACCGTAAGAGATCTCGATTGAAGGTTTTCTTAAGTATTTTTTAAAGTCTATGCTTGAAGATTTATTTTGTGCGAAAGATAAGTTAGAAAGAAGAAACAAAAACGTGAAAGTTACAATTAATCTGATCATATCATTTACTCCTTATTATTTATGTAATTAATATAATTAATATTTTTAAAAAATCTTAATTATAAATTATAAAATTAGGTTATTTTGAATCAAGTATACTGGTTTAGACGGAAAACCATTAACCAAGGTTTCCGAAAAAAAACCAAATATTGAAGTGATCCGAATTCCAAATCAAAAATCCCAAATCCCAATATTCATGTTTAGGATTTCATGTATTTTAGAAACATCTAAATCATTAAACTATCCGATTTTTTATAAAAAAATCGATTCTCAATTGACAAAGTAAATATATATAGATATTTTTACAACGTTCCGGAAATAAATCAGTTGAAAAATATTTATTTCTGGCACTTAGTAATGACAAATTCTGCATTTGAAACTGGAATAAATTATTAACCGTCATTGCTGAGCATGTTTCAAGTGCAATAAAAAATATAACGGAGGAAAAATGCCACAAGGTAAAGTAAAATGGTTTGATGCTAAAAAAGGATACGGATTTGTAGTCACAAGTGACGGAAAAGATGCATTTGTACATTTCGGCGATGTGATCTCGGATGATTCTTACAAGACTCTCAACGAGGGAGCAGATGTGGAATTTGATATTACTGAAGATGCAAAAGGTCTGAAGGCAACCAATGTCAGACTAATCAGTTAATTATTCTTTAAAGAGCTTAAATAAGACCCTAATTGATAGCTTCAGTTAGGGTTTTTGAGTGAAAACAATTACTATATTGACATTTCAAAAAGTACAGATAAGTGAAGAAGATCTGAAAAAGATTGAAAAACTTTTCACTGAGAAATTCCGGAAAACCGAAAATTCATATCTGATAAATATCAGAAATGAAAAAATAAACTCCAGCATTAGTGTTGAGATTTTTACTGACAGTGATGATTTCTATCTGATATCAGTTTATACGAACAACACTCATCTTCAGCTTCAGTCATGCACAAACTTTGTAATAAGTGAAATGCTTGAAGAGGTTATCTTTATTTCGGAGACAGAAGCAACTATCTCCGGACTGATTATTTCCAGGCAGGGTGATTGCGCATTGTATTCCAATGTCAGCCGAAAGATATTATCTTCGGATTTTACGGAATTAAATTCAGAGAAACTTCTTGCGGCAGTTGCATTGTCTGTAACCGAACAATAAATTTCAGGAATTTAAAAAGATTTTAAATCTTGTTATGGAATTTTTTTAAATTCAAAATTATTCCCCGGATGTCTTGAAAATAAATTTTTTATTCAAAAAGAAAATTCAATTTTCCAGAGAGATTAAAACCCGTCTTAAAGATGTGATAAAATATATTTCCGGAGAAGAGAAAACTGTATTTGGTAATATCAATATTGTGTTTTGCGGTGATGAGTTTATAAAGGCGTATAACAGAGAATATTTGGATCATGATTATGAAACTGATATCATAACTTTTCACGATACTGATGAAAACGGTTTTACTGAAGGTGAACTTCTGATATCTTCAGACACGGTCAAATTTAATTCGGAAAGATTTAAGACAAATATTGAAGAGGAATTCTCGAGAGTAATAATACACGGAATATTGCATTTATGCGGATACAGGGATGAGACGAAAAGTGAAAAGACTTTGATGAGAAAAAAAGAAAATTTTTATTTAAAAGAGTTAAACGAATCTTAAAAAAACAATGCAGGAAAAAATTATTGAGATCATTGTGCTGATCTTAAATGAGATCAGAGACAATAAACAAATAAGCGAGGAAGATCTGAAAAAATTAAATAGTGAAGGATATACTGAAGCTGAAATAAACACGGCCTTTGCCTGGATTTTTTCAAAAATAGAAACAGGAGAAAAAGTATTCAATGATCCCGGTTACAAATCCAGATCACACAGGTTTTTTCATGATGCTGAAAAAAGTATCATAACTACCGAAGGACAGGGATTTATCATTCAGATGAAGGAACTGGGAATAATCTCTGACATTGAAGAAGAAATGCTGCTTGACAAATTAATAATCTCCGGGTTTCAGTATGCGGGAGTGGAAGAACTTAAAATAGTATTAACGGGAATTTTATTTAATTCCGATCAGATGGGTAAAAATTCATCAGTTATGGTGTTTGGTAACAATGAAACAGTTCATTAATAAATTAAGAATTCAGAAATCAAAAAATAAATGGCTAAATCATTAGTAATAGTAGAATCGCCTTCTAAAGCAAAGACAATTAATAAATATCTTGGAAAAGATTTTGTAGTGGAAGCAACTGTAGGGCATATAAAGGATCTCCCTAAAAGTAAAATGAACGTTGATCTTGAAAACGATTATGAAGGTACATTTGCTGTCATACCCGGAAAAGAAAATATAATTAATAATCTCAGAAAAATAGCATCATCATCTTCTAAAGTGTATATAGCGACTGACCCTGATCGTGAAGGGGAAGCTATAGCATCAGACATAGCCGATGAGGTAGTATTGGATAAAAAGAAGATACACAGAGTTCTGTTTAATGAGATCACAAAAACCGGTGTCGAGCAGGCAATGGATAATGCGAGAAAGATAGATGAGAATCTTGTTTCGGCTCAGGTTGCAAGAAGGGTCATGGACAGGATACTCGGATATAAAGTCAGCCCGTTCCTATGGAAGACATTTTATTTCGGTTTATCAGCTGGAAGAGTTCAGTCGGTTGCATTGAAAATTATCTGTGAAAGGGAGGATGAAATTGAAAAGTTCAAACCGAAAGAATACTGGACTGTTGAAGGAATGTTCTCAAAACCGTCGGGCAATTCGAAAGCATTTTCCGCAAAGCTTTATAAAATAAATGACGATACATTAAAGTTTGACGGAGAAGATCCCTGTATAAGGGATATTGAGCACGCTCATAAAATATTACAGGAGCTCAGGGATAATAAATACAAGATCACTGACATTACCGTAAAAGAAGTTAAAAGAAATGCTCCTGCTCCATTTACGACAAGCGTACTTCAGCAGACAGCTTCCACAAGGCTCGGATTTTCTCCGAAGAAAACAATGATGCTTGCTCAGAAACTGTATGAAGGTATTGAAGGAAATAAAGAAGAAGGTCTTGTCGGACTGATAACATATATGAGAACTGATTCTACAAGGGTCAGTAATGAAGCTATTACATCTGCAAGAGATTTTATAGATGCTAATTTCGGAAAAGAGTTTCTTCCTGCTAAACCCAAAGAATTTAAATCAAAAAAGAAAAATACTCAGGATGCTCACGAAGCTATAAGACCAACGGATGTAAACAGACGTCCTGAAGACATGAAAAAGCTTGGCAAGGATCTGCATTTATTGTATGATCTGATCTGGAAGAGATTTGTTGCTTCCCAGATGTCACAGGCGGTGCTTGATCAGAAGACAGTTATAATAAGAGCTTTGTCTCCTAGAGGGGATAAGAATGTTTATCTTTTCAAAGCAACGGGAAGTGTTATGAAATTCAGCGGATTTCTTAAAGTATATGAAGATGTAAAAGAAGATACCACGGACAATACCGGAAATGAAATCGATGAGGATGATCTTACATTGATTCCGGCAGATCTGAATGTTGAGGATTTTGTAAAGGTTTTAAACCTTAGTAAAGACCAGCATTTTACAAATCCTCCGCCGAGATATACGGAAAGCAGTCTGATAAAACAACTGGATAAACTTGGGATCGGAAGACCGAGTACTTTTGCTGCCATTGTCTCGACGGTGATAAACAGAATGTATGTGGAAGTTAATGAAAAAAAACTATTTGCAACTAATCTAGGAAGGGCAGTTAATAAAGTTCTGTCCGAACATTTTGATGACGTGATAAATGTTAATTTTACAGCAAGGATGGAGGAAGAGCTTGATACGATTGCAAATGGAAATAATTCTTATAAAACTGTTCTGGATGAATTTTATCTTCCTTTCAACAAAGATCTGACAGAAGCTGATGCAATAGCTGCTCAGATCAAAAAAGGCCTTGTTGAAAAAACAGACATACCGTGTCCGGAATGCGGAGCAGAAACCGGAGCTAAAATGGAAAAGAAATGGAGCCGTAACGGACAGTTTCTTTCCTGTGAAAATTTTCCGAAGTGTAAAGGCGCATTGCCATTGATGCAGCCGACTGAAAAAGACCTTGAAATGGCAAAAGGAGTTATCTGTGATAAATGCGGGGCTCCGATGCAGATTAAAGTTGGACGTTACGGTAAGTTTTACGGCTGCACAAATTATCCCAAATGTAATGGCATTAAACCAATTACACTAGGGATCAAATGCCCGAAGTGTAATGAAGGGGAGATATTGCAAAGAAAAGCAAAAGGCGGAAGATTCTTTTACGGGTGTACGAAATATCCCGATTGTGATTTTATAACAAGTTCGATGCCTGTAATGCAGGATTGTACGGCTTGCGGAAATAATTATCTTGTAAAGAAAAACACTAAAAAGGACGGTGATTTTCTCGAATGTCCGAAATGCAAAGAGAGATATGAACTTAAAGAAGAAAAACAGGCTGAAGAAGTTAATAATTAAAAATATTATAAATGAATGAAAAGGAGAGAATTTATTAAAAACTCTGCAATCGGCTGTTGTGGTGCTGCATTGAGCGGTACACTTTTAGAAAAAGCTCTTGGTAATAATTCTTTTGATAATAATGTCAGTGAAGAGTCATTAAAGAATTTTTATAGTTTTGATGAAAAGGATTTCAGGAAGCTGGCTGATACAATGATCTTTACTGCTAAAAATAACGGGGCGTCTTATTCCGATATCAGAATATGTAAAAACAGGAATCAGCAGATAAGTACAAGACAGGAAAAAATTGCCGGGATCTCTGACGGTGAAAGTCTGGGATTCGGCATCAGGGTTCTGGTAAACGGTACCTGGGGCTTTGCCTCAAGCGCTTTTATCAGGGAAGAAGACATTGTGAAGAATACTGTACTGGCCTGTGAGATCGCAAAAGCTAATTCCATTCTGCAGAAAAATCCGGTAGAGCTGGTACCGGTAAAAGTTTATGATGACACATATACTTCACCTTTAATTACTAATCCTTTTGATATTCCAATTTCAGAAAAAGTTGATCTTCAGCTTAAGTATAATAAACTGGCAATGTCGCTGGGAGCAGATTATGTGGATTCATTTATGTGGTTCATTAATGAATGGAAATATTTTGCATCATCAGAGGGATCAAACATAACCCAGGATCTGTACAGAATATGGGCACAGATTACTCCTATGGTAATTGATAAAAGTGAAGGAAAATTTGAATCTGTAGAAACTCAGATCGCCCCGCTAAGCATAGGATATGAATATTTTACCGAGTTTCCTTTTGAAAAGGAAATAGAAAGTTGTGTGGAAAGCGCAAAAATAAAACTCAAAGCTCCATCTGTAACTCCCGGTAAAAAAGATGTTATAATTCATGCAAATAATCTTTTCCTTACAATACACGAATCCTGCGGACATCCTACGGAGCTTGACAGAGCTCTTGGGTATGAAGCTAATTATGCCGGTACCAGTTTTATGACTCCTGACAAACTCGGTAATTTAAAATATGGATCTGATCTTATAAATCTTATAGCTGACAGAACTCAAAAATACGGACTTGCTACCAGAGGATATGATGATGACGGTGTAAAAACTGTTGAGTGGCCGATCATTGATAAAGGTTTATTTGTAAATTATCAGACTACAAGAGAGCAGGCAAGAATAGTAAATCAGGAAGATTCTTTTGCATGCGCATATGCCGACAGCTGGTCAAGTTTTCCGATCCAGCGGATGCCTAATATTTCTCTGAAGCCATCTGAACAAAAAATGTCACTTGAAGATCTTATCTCTGATACAGAAGATGCAATACTTATTGTAGGACGGGGAAGCTGGAGCATTGATATGCAGAGATACAATTTTCAGTTTACCGGCCAGGAATTCTGGGAAATAAAAAACGGCAGGAAGACCGGAATGTTAAACGATGTTGCATATCAGGGAAATACAATTGATTTCTGGAATTCGTGTGATGCATTATGTGATGAAAGTGAATATTATCTCGGCGGGTCGTTATTTTGCGGAAAAGGCGAGCCCGGCCAGATATCACCGGTTAGCCACGGTGCAGTTCCGGCAAGATTCAGAAACATCAATATTTTAAATACGAAATCACAAATATAAAATTGTTACACAATGATCATAGATAAAGATGAAGTTGCCGGAATAATTGAAAAAATTTTAAGCTATTCCAAAGCTGATTCTGCTTCCGTAAATTTATCAGGAAGTAACTCAAATAATCTTAGATTTGCATTGAATTCCGTTTCGACATGCGGAGCAGCGGACTCTGTCTCCGTAAGTATTACTTCCAGTTTTGGCAAAAAGTCAGGTTCAGTAAGTATTACTTCAATAGATGACGAATCATTAAAAAACGGAGTGCTGCAATCCGAGAATATCGCAAAGTTATCCCCGGATAATGAAGAATTCATGCCTCCGCTTGAAGCGCAGACAGGTTATTATGATGTTAAAGAATATTTTGAAAATACCAGTGATGTAACTCCGGAAAATTTAGCGGAAAAGATATCATACACACTGGATAAGGCAGTTCAAAATGATCTGGTATCTGCCGGGTTTTCCAAAATAGAAACAAAGTTTAATGCGATAGGGAATTCAAATAAGTTATTGGCTTATAATAAATCTACAAATTCATCCTTCTCATCGACAATGCGCTCGAGATCAGGAAATGGCTCAAGTAAGGTCAACAGAGCTTATGCGAATATAGACCTTCTTGATATAAGAAAATTTTCTGATAAAGTCATCAATAATGCTTTGTTGTCAAAAAATCCCCAGAGCTTTGAACCTGGTAAATATGTGACAATACTGGATAATTCAGCTGCAAGTGATATGCTTAACAATATGTTATGGACTTTGAGTCTTAGAAGTGCTGACGAGGGTAGAAGTTTCTTTTCCAATAACAGTAAAGGAAATAAGATCGGTCAGAAACTTGTATCTGATAATGTACATATTTATTCAGATCCTCAGAATGAACTTGCGCCTTCTTCACCTTTTTACAGTGATGGATATCCTATCAGAAAAACTGACTGGTTTTCTGAAGGCGTTCTTGAAAATTTATATTCCTCCAGATACTGGGCAAAAAAAACCGGTACAGAGTATATTCCTTATCCGTCAAACATTATAATGGATGGTACTGATAAAACCGTCGAGCAGCTTATATCTGAAACGGAAAAAGGAATTTTCGTCACAAGGTTATGGTATATCCGATCGGTTGATCCGAAGCAAATGCTCCTTACTGGCCTTACCCGTGACGGAGTGTTTTTGATTGAAAATGGTATGATCAAAAATCCGATAAATAATTTCAGATTTAATGAATCGCCCATTAATGTGCTTAAAAATGTAACAGATATGTCTGTTGCTGAAAAAGTTGTCGGGAGTGAAACAGGAGATTCTAAAATAGTAGTCCCGGCATTGAAATTATCAGAATTTAATTTTTCCACAATTTCAGACGCATTCTAATATGCAAAAGCTTTTATCGGAATATATCAATGAATATCTTGAATACCTGAAGGTCACGAAAAATTATTCACCTCATACCATCCTTTCATATGAAACTGATCTTCTTCAGTATTCGGATTACATAATAAAATCAAACGGAAGCAAAAAAGGAGATGAGATCAGCATCTCTCCGGACAGTCTGGATCTGAATTTTTTAAGATCATTTATCGCGGATATATCAGATCCATTTGCAAGAAAAAAGAACTTTTCAAAAAAAACGGTCTCAAGAAAAATTTCGGTCTTAAAGTCTTTTTACAGATTTTTATATAAAAGAAAATATATTAAAAAGAATTACTCGTCCTCATTGATCTTTCCAAAGACGGATAAAAAACTGCCTTCGTTTTTATCTGAAAAGGAACTTGATAAACTTCTCGGCGAGAAATATTTTACCGAGATCAGTATTCCTGATAAGGCAATTATAGAATTATTCTACAGTACAGGCATCAGATTATCAGAACTGATAAATCTAAGAATTCATAATATTGATTTTACAAAAAAAACAATTAAAGTATTAGGTAAAGGTTCGAAAGAAAGGATTATACCTTTTGGTCTGGAAGCTGATAAGGCAATGAAAAACTATATTTCAATAAGAGAGATCATAAATGTAAATGGTCTTGATATATTTTTTATGAGCAACAACGGTAAGAAGCTATATCCTATGAAAGTAAACAGATTAATAAAGAAAAATCTATCCATGGTTTCAGATCTTAAAAAGAAATCACCTCACGTTCTGAGACATACATTCGCAACACATCTTCTTGACAACGGCGCCGATATCAGAGCAGTAAAGGAAATGCTCGGTCATGAAAGCCTCTCTACAACGCAGATATACACTCACATTACTCCCGAAAGACTCAGGAAAGCTTACAAGCAATCTCATCCGAGATCATAATATTACTTCAAAATCTATGATATTTACAGGCCTGTTTTAATTGAAATAGTAACGAAGGATCGGATTGAATTGCAGCAGCGGATTTATTAATCCATAACGGCTGGTATTCGACGGAATAAAATTCAGTTTCTAAAAAAACTTATGTAAAGAAAATATATTATAATTATAGCTGAAGTGATCAGAAATGCCTGAAGCGATCTTCTCTCAGATCTGATCCCTTCATTGAATTTAAAGTTAAGATCTGATAAAATGCTCTCCGGAACATTGTAGAACCAAGGCAGAAATCTTCCGACAGATGATCTGTAAGTGGAAAACTTGTCAGCGAATTTCCCTGAAAGAAAATCCTCTTCCGCAAGAATTATGCATTGATACTGAAAAATGAAAAAAATGAATGCAAAGATCTGAAGCCAGGGAAAAAGCGCCATACTCATTATGCCTATTCCGACATAGAGCATAATGTTTCCAATATATAAAGGATTTCTTACCATGGAGTATGGTCCTTGGGTAACGAGATACGTTCCGCCTACACCCGATGTGGTTCTTGTTTCACTTCCGGCATAACCCACAGACCATATCCTTATTAGTTCACCGGTCAGAGCTACGGAAAATCCTATTATAATGCTCAGGAGTGTCGGTTCCATGAATAAAAGCATCAATACGACAAACGGTACCGGAATATAACTACGGTATTTAAAAAAGTATTTCCCTAATTCTCTCATAAAATTTATTATTAAAAATTATAAATCTGCCGGTTTATCCGCCCATAAAAATATCTTTTCTCCTCACACGCGCTTCCTGTCTTTGTTTGATCTTTCCCGCGCTTATCATCTTTTCCAGCTTATTCTGAATATCATGAAAATTTTTATATTCAAAATAAGTTATGTTATTTTTCCAGCAGTAAGAAGCCAGTTTACCTTTTGCAAATACTATGTCAGCGAAATTACTTACGCAATAATCTGAAGCTCCGTCTCCTATAAATACTGACACTTCATTATCAAGATCATTTGTGTTTGTAATAAGGATATTCCGTTTACAAGTCTCGCAGAGCTGACAATATTCATCGGTATAATTATACTTTGTGGAAAGTTTATATTCTGAATCTTCTGACTTTTCAAGAACTAATTCTGTTGAATAAACTTTCAGGTCAATTTTCTCTGAATCAAAAATCCTGTTTATGTAATGATCCCATCCGCTGCTGAGAATCCTCAATTCAAAATTATTTTCTCTGCAGTATATGATAAAGTCTTTAAAATATTCATCGATCTCTTCTTTGTCAATTGCATCATTAAACTTGCCCGGGGAAAAATTCTCTATCAGTCCGACGATTAGACTGCCGGTTTCTCTGGTTCCTATGTTACCGTCGTGAAACTGCTTTATGACATTATCAAACTTATCTTTGTCATTTATAAATTGTAAAATTGTGTTTATCCAGACGTCATTCTTTGAGACAGTGCCGTCAAAATCACAGAAGATCTTAAGCTTGCAGGACTTCATCGGATTTGAATTTTGTCTCAACAATAGTCGTCACTCCTGCTTCCTGCATGGTCACTCCGTAAAGTCTGTCAACGGATTCCATCGTTCTTTCGTTATGTGTGATCATAATAAACTGAGTATTGTCGGAAAACTTTCGGATCATCTTGTTAAATCTGCCGAGATTGGCAACGTCAAGCGGCGCATCCACTTCATCAAGCACGCAGAATGGGGAAGGTTTTACAAGATAGATTGCAAACAGAAGCGCAATAGCAGTAAGAGTTTTCTCACCTCCGGAAAGTAATTCTATGGATGTCGGTCTCTTGCCCCGGGGCTTAGCAATGATCTCAATTTTTGCTTCAAGCGGATCTTCTTTTATCTTTCCTTCTTCATCCTGTTCATAAACGATTTTCAAATTAGCTTCATCTCCTTCAGAAAACAATTCTTTGAAGATAATGATGAAATTTTCTCTGATCTGTTCGAATACACCCAGAAATCTTTCCCGGGCTTCCTTATTTATCTTATCTATGGTTTTCCGGATATCTTTTTCGGATTCCAGCAGATCGGCTTTCTGTTCGATAAGATTATTCAGTTCGGTTTTTTCATTCTCAAAATCCTCAAACAAAATCTGCTGATAACCTCCTCCGAGTTTTTTCAGCCTTTCAGAGAGTTCATCAACACTTTGTTTTGCAGGTGCATATTCAAAATCATCATAGGTAAACGCAAGATTATCATCTGAGCCGTCTCGTGAAAAATCTTTTTCATATTTCTTAAGAATATAATCTGTGATCTGATCAGATTTGATCTCATTCTCTTTTATTTTTATCTGTGCATTGATAAGCTTCTGTGAAATATTATCAAAATCAATTCTTCTTTGTCTTTGATCTACATCAACTGAGTGCTGTTGTTCTTTTACCGCATCATAAGATTCTTTCATTTCAGAATATCTTGTCCCGGTAATGCTGAATTTTTCTTTTAAAGAACTCAATCCCGAATTATTCTCTTCTATCAGGAGATTATAATTTTCGAGATTCTTTTTATTGTTCTCAATGCTTTCAGAATTTTTAATTATCTGATTCTCATTAAATGAAAGAGTATTGATTATCCTTGCTTTGTTTTGCTCTTCATTTTTGATCTCATTCCTGATCTTTGTTAATTCAAGATTGAAATTGTTGTAGTCCAGAGAGTCGGCAGAGAAACCCTGCTCGATAACATTAAATTCATCTGTCAGAAAAATAAGCTCTTTATCCAGATTGAACTGTTCATTTTCAGATTCATTTACTTTCTTAATGAGATCGTTGATCAATCCGTTAAGTATATTATTCTTTTCTTTAAGGTCATTATAAGTATTCTCATTATCGGTAATGGATCTGTTCATCTGCTCTTTACGGAAATCAAGATTGGATAATTCAAGCTCAGTTTTATCCAGATCTTTCCTTGCGGTTTCATATTTACTTTTAGGTATGCCCGGTAAGATCTCATTGAATTTAATATTCAGGACTTCGTTTTCACCAATTAAAATTTCAGCCTCTTTTTTAATGGAATCAGCTTTCTCAATATACTCATCTATCTTTTTTTGTCTGCCGAGTCTGAGAGATTCTTCATTAATGTTCCCACCTGCTCTGACAAAGCCTTTTGTTATAATGTCGCCATCGAGAGTAATGAATTTATAGTAATTGTCTTCAGCTAATTTACGTGCAGTCGCAATATCTTCTACTATGACATATTCATCAAAGATATACTGCATCAGAAGAAGATATCTGTCATTTACGCATTTTACAAATTTATCAGCAAAACCATAAACGCCTTTTGTACCAATAAATTCAGGATCCGCAAATTCAAACGGAATGTAGTCATTGTTTTTATAATTCAGTACATCATTGAGTATAAAGGTCACTTTGCCTTTTTCCTTTTCGGCAAGTTCTTTTATGAGTTCGTCCGTTATCTTCGAGTCATCCAGTATCAAATAACCCGAGATCTCTCCAAGCGCCGTCTCTATGGCAATTTTAAATTTGTCTTCAACTTCAATGGTATCAAGTATTGTCGTGATCCTGCTCTCCTTACGTTCGCTTACAAGATATTTCACGCCTTCACTGTAATCATCAAAATTTTCTTTAAGCTCTTCAAGATGTTCAATCTTATTCCTGATAATCTGCTCATCGGTCTTTAAGGCGGATATCTTTTTTTCGTTTGCGGAAATCAGTTCACCAAGTTTATTTTTTTCTTCTTCCCCGGCCTTGAATTCTTTTTCCGAAATTTTTACCAGCTCTGTCAGTTCGCTTATCTTATTTTCAAGAATGCTTTTTTCCTCTTCGATCTTATCAATACTTGCGATATGAACAGCATTCATATCCGAAAGTTTTTCAAGCTGTTTCAGATTATTTTCATAATTGATCTTGTTTTTCTGATATTCTGATTTGTTTTCGGTAACGATCTTTGTGGCTTCCTTAAGTTTTTTACCAAGCTCGATCATTTCAGTTTTTTTAGCATTAATGATCTTTATGGAATCATCGACCTTTGCTTTCTTTTCGTTCAGAGAGATCTCCGAGATAAGAATTGTATTTGCAAGTACTTTTATGTTATTTTCGAGATCGGTGAGTTTATCTTTATTTCTGCTGATGCTATTGTTAATCTGGGTTGTTTCGTTACTGATCCTTTCAATATCCTTTTCAAGATTCTTTTTCTTTTCTCCCAGTACGAGATTTTCTTTTTCAATTATGTCAATATCTTTTTTTTCTTCCGTAAGCTGAGCATTGATCTCGTCAAGTTTACTTTCCTTTGCTGAAAGCTCTGTTCTGAATTCATCCAGCATCAGATCATATTTTTTAAGTCCTTCGGATAATTCTTCTTTCAGGTCAAGATTTTCCTGTTCATGATTTTTAATTTCTGTGATCTCACTTTTGAGTTTTTTAAATTCATAATAAGATACTTTTAACTCCAGCGATCTTAATTCTTCTGAAACAAGTTTAGCTTCTTCATTCCGTTTTGCCTGTCTTTCAAGCGCATTTACATTTCTCTGTTTTTCCCGGATGATATCGTTAACTCTAAGGAGAGATTCATGAACAGCGTCAAGCCTGTTGAATGTAAGGTCCCTGTTATGTTTATAGGAAACGACTCCGGCGGCTTCTTCGAAGAGTTTTCTTCTTTCGTGTTTGACATCGGATAAAATGGTTTCAACCATTTTTAGCTCGATCACTGAATATGCATCAGGTCCGATCCCGGTATCTATGAAAAGTTCTTTAATGTCCTTGAGTCTGACCTTTGTTCCGTTAAGATAATATTCAGTTTCACCGCTTCTGTAAAATCTTCTGGCAATCTGAACTTCTGAATATTCGGTCGGCAGTTTATTCCTATTATTCTGAATTGTCACAGCTACTTCAGCCACGCTCAGCGGCTTTCTGTATTTTGTTCCGTTAAAAACCACATCTTCTCTTTTGCCGCTTCTAAGAACTTTATCGCCCTGCTCTCCGAGCACCCATCTCAATGCATCTACTATGTTGGATTTTCCTGAGCCGTTGGGTCCTACAATAGCAGATACCCCGCTGTCAAACTCTATTGAAGTTTTATCGGCGAAAGATTTGAATCCGAAAATTTCTAATTTAGATAGATACAAATTATGAAGTTACAGTTAAATTCTTAACGAGATCAATTGTTTCTGTTGCTCCCGTAAAAAAGTAAAAATAAGAATAAATAACAACAAATATAATAAGTATTATTACTGTTCCGTAAATATATACTTTCCCTGTCCTGATATCAAAAAGAGTCTTGGCGCCGATTATTAATCTGTTCAGATACAGAAAATATAAAATCACAAACAGCCACATAGTAATATTGATGTAAGCGGGATTAGAGTCTGATAATTTATAAAGTACCGTTCCGATAAATAAAAAGATAAGCATTGGTAAAGTTGACCATACACATATGCTGTATATTATCTTCAGATAGGATTTACCTTTGGTATAGAAAGAGATAAAATAAAGAAAAAAAGCTGTTATAAATGTTAACAATAAATTTAAAATTGTCAGTGAGGCTATCAGATAAAATTTATTATTTGATATATCGCTGAAAACAATCTTTGCCTGACCGTCTGAAAAGATCTTTGCCAGTATCATGTCAAATGAATTGCTATCTGCATAATAAAATATCACTGAAGAAAAATACAGACCCAGTCCTATCGAGATGCTAACTGCAAGAAGAATATTGTAACCGGTAGAAACGATCATCTGATCTTTTACCAGCGAAAAGAAATATGTCGGCTTATACAGGCATCTCAGGAGATTTGATCTGAATTTTTTATCTCTGTTGACGAAATATATAAGTATCAGGATCATTGTAATTCCTGTAACTATAAAAATATATGGCAGCTCCTTGACATAATTTCCTTCCTGAATTCTCGGAAGATCCTCTTTGTTAAGCATTCTTTTTGCAAACTCTGCCGAACGTTTCTGTTCACGGTTGTATGTATATAGTCCGCTGGTATTTAAATATGGATTTGCATCAAGAGGATAGTTAAGAGGATTTTCGGAATTGTAATCAGCATAAGATGCAATAAAATTACCGAACATGGATTGTGATATCTTAGGATAACATTCAGACAAAAATTTCATCTGTGACTCCTGTGACTTTGGATCACTGAACCCGTTGCTGTTACTGTTCTCGATCTTTATTCCGTAATATGACACAAATAAATTTCTGTTCTTTCTGTTTTCAACAGGCTTTGATCTGTCAGTTATCTCGGCAGTGATCTTGTTTATCTTTTCATAACTCTTATCATAAAAATTTATTCCGGTAAAATCCACTTCCTCCGAACATATGTCCGTATTGAATGCCCGTGATGTATAATATTTAAATCTACCGTTAAGCGAATCGATCAAAGCAGTTGCAGTCCTTACATATTCAAGAGAAAGAGGCGTGGAGACATCAAAGTCATTACCAATTCCCCAGGCAAATATGCAGGGAGAATTTTTATCTCTTTCAACGATATCCGTTATATAATTCAGTGATAATCTTACATATTTATCACTTTCAAGATAATACGGGTTAAGCTCATTGAATGGGATCTCCTGCAGAACAAACAGACCGAGGATATTACATGCGGAAATAATATATTTGTTTGCTGATCTGCCGGGAACTCTGACAGCATTGAATCCCATCGTCTTAATATTCTTCATGTCCTTATACACTTCAGAATATTCCAATGCAGAGGCATATCTTGGATGGTCTTCGTAATAGTTGATCCCGTTTATCACAAACGGTCTTCCGCTAATGAATACCTGATTATCCTTAGTCGTCAGATTTGTAAATCCAGTCTCGGTTACCAGTTCGTCAAAAACAGTTTCTTTGGCATTTGTGATCAGGACTTTTACCGAATACAGCACGGGATTCTCAGGACTCCATAAAACAGGGTTGGATATATTTATGTCATTATTAATCTTAAGTGAGTTATTGTTTCCTATCTTAAAGGGAATCCTGTCGCTTTTACCGGCAACTGAGCTGTCTGCTTTCCTGTAAATTAATGTCTGAACAAAAAACTCTCCTGAATTCAGCGAATCGCTTAGAGTTCCAAGTTCAGAAGACTTTATATCTATAATGTTAGAGATCTTTAGAGTAAGTAAATTATCAACTTTGTATCTGATATAATTACCGAGAACAAAAAGCTTCGGAACGGCAATTAAATAAATGTCTTTTGTGATGCCTCCATAAACTTTGGAATAATTTATCTGATCGGAAAGCGGGATGGTGTTTTTGAAATTGAGTTCATTATCCGCATTGATCAGGATCTCGTTGGAAAGTGTGATGATACCGTCTGTCAGCGGAAAATAAACAGGCGTAAATCCGCCGGAATGCTTTGTGATAAAATTATTATTGATCCTGATCTCGGATTCATATTCAATGCCTTCAGCTACTAATATAAATGTGAAATTGTTTAAAGTCTCCTGGTCTATGGTAAAATTCTTTTTGAATATGACCTTACCTTCAAAATCAAATGCCATTGGAATTATGAATTTATCATAACTCTTAGCTTCATTAAACGATACATCCCATTGACCGTTGAGACTGATGATCTTCCTTGCGGGACTCCGGGGATAGATATCCGGATTAGAAAACACGTTCTCTGTAGGTCTCTCAAAGACCCTTATCTGGGAATAAATAAAACCGGGACTGTACAATAATATTATCAGAATCAGCAGAGCGCTGAGCTTGATCTTACCGGCGAAATCTTTTCTCATTAAGTTTTTTAAAATATATGCAAATATAATGATTACACTATGGAAATTAAAGTTTAGAATGAGAAATAAATCTGCTTTGGCGGGTAATTATTTTTACTGTTGATTTCGTGGAATTTATAGTTTCAATCCTTTCCGTTAAAACGCCATAACCTTCTTTGATAAGATTTGTTTTACTTCCGGCTTCGTATCAATTCCGGCAAAACAACCGGTCAGATCAGGAACTTAAACTCCGGATGAGTTTTAATTTTATTATGATAATTGTGTATTTGAGGTTCCTTATTTAAAAATAACTTTAGATTATTTTAGAATTATACGCGGAACTCTCTTTTAAATCAAATCTTCAAAAAAGCAAACAAATTTAGAAATCGGAAATAATATGTTCTACTGTCTTTATCTATAAAAACAAATAAAAACAGGCAAAGAGAATTCAATCGGTTTTACCGGGCTATTTTTACATTGATGATATCAGGTAATAAAATATGTTTACCTGTTATAATAAGTCTTTGATCCTTCTTTCATTTTCGAGCCAGTCAATATAGCTTACCCGCTTTTTAGCCCTTGAGCTCGCAGCAATTTTTTGCAGTCTGACAATGTCTTTAACAAGCTTTTCCATTTTATTATGCAGTTTTACAAGTTTCTGATCAATTGCCTTAACTTCTTTTCTTACGGCATTCATTTGCTGAGTTTGAGTCTGAACCGGCTTTTGGTTCTGTGTCTTTTTCATAGGTTTAGATTTTTTTTATGATTTTATAATCACGGCCGGAATAATCTCCGGCCGCTTTGATTAGTGTTCTTGAAGTTATTTTAAAAGTATCATTCTGTTTGTCTCAATGTTTCTGCCTGATTCAAGTCTGTAAAAATAAAAACCACTTGATAAAGAACTTCCGTCGAAAGCTGATTCATAGGCTCCTGCATTTCTGAATTCATCTACAATTGTTCTTATTAATCTGCCGGTAATGTCATATACTGAAAGTTTAACATGCCCGTTTTCCGGAATTTCAAATCTGATAATAGTTGAAGGATTAAACGGATTTGGATAGTTCTCGTGCAGTTTGAATTTAAATTTGTTACTGGATCTCAGTTCGGCATTATCTTTTATTGGATCTTCTGATTTAATGTAGGATCCGTTGATCTTTAGATAATAATAATGATCCTTATCCATATTCTTTTTATTCAAAAAACTAAGGCTGACATTTCTTCCGTTTCCAACTGTCAGGTAATTATTGTCATCATAAGCAATAATTTTCGAAAAATCCCTTTGATTGTCGGGTGGAGGGATCATATCAAGTTCATACACAGAATTTGTATTGAGATCTTTTACCAAAGCAATTCTGTCAATTTCACATTTCTGAAGCGCGGTTAAAGTTAAACTCGTGAAATTCGGTTTATCAAGTTTTATACAGACATCACCGGGTAATTCTCTCAGATAAATATCAGCATTTTCATTCAGGGAAGTATTCATCCGGAATGAAATTATTTCCTTGCTTGCCTTTGTTCTTCCGCGAATTACAAGATAATTTTCATCTCCGGGCGGAACAATTATTTTCAAAACTGAATCTTTATCCAAGGTATATGTGATATTATCAATTGATCTGAGTTCTTCGGAAACATCCAGATCATGATTTGTAATAACTTTGTTTCTATCCTGATCATTTTCAAAGTTTATAACCTGACCATCGACAGTGACTGCGGCTTCAGTATTCTTCTCAGCTTCGATCTGATACATTTTCAGAAGATCGATCTTTGTAATGTCATTTCCTTTCTCCGAAACATTGAAACTTATGGTATCTTTATCAGCATTGAAAGGATTATATGTCAGATAAAAATCGTCCACATCTGATCCGGGATTTGCCAAAGATGTCGTCAGAATATGATTCTCCGTCACATCAATGCCTTTTTCTTTAAAAACTACAGCAGGACAACCCTGGGGATCCTGACCGAAAATCGGATGAAATTTAAAACTATTGGAATTAAAATAATTGTTTGATACCTGAAGATGGATAGAATAATATTCAAGAAGTTCGGATGTTGATCCAGACATATTCGCATTTAAAATTGCATAATCTAAATACGGAGTCATTTGATGATTTTGAATATTATTTGAATCTGACCAGATACTTGAATCATAATAGCCGGATGTATTATTGGTTATAATTGCTAAATGATTGGATGGAGTGAGCAATGCAGGATAAGACTGCATGTATAGTATGTTAGGCTGCCCGTCATATCTGAATACAACCCGCGCTTCTTCCGGACGGCAGGGGACATAACCCAGATCCTGCCCGAGTATATTTCCCAGTCGGTAAACAAATGTCCCGAATTTAATTTCATTGTCCGTACGGCTGATAACATAAGCCCATCTGTTCTGAGGATTAGGCAAAGATCCCGGATAACCTAAACTATATTCATTAACCAGATCAGGTATTGAATCCGTAAAATCACCCTGTATTGTAAATGTAATTTTATATTGTTTCAGATAATAAGCGCCGGATGCGACTGATTCACAATCTTCACTGCTGAAAAAGACACCGAAAACATTTTCTCTTAATAATTCGACTGATCCGTTACTCAGTGAAAAGAAGGGGCTATTATTACCGTCTCTGTAAATAATAAAATAAAAATATTTTGTGTACGGGAACATCGGATACATTGTACTTATTGCAGTGATCTTTATAGTAACAGGTTCATTGTATTTTAAACCCGGTAAATTTTCCGGGTTAAGCGGAGTTGAAAGTTGCTGACCTTTAGGAACGATCTGATCATACATTAAAATTTGTACACCTCTCTGCACCAGATAGATCCTGCAAATGGGATCTCCACGGTCAAGACTTCCGGCAGAATCAATTTTATAATTGATATTTATATTGCCGGTAGGGTAATAAAAAGGAGTCGGGTTTTGCTGACTCGGACAAATGTTGTTGACAGTTATCAAATATGACATTCCCATGTCATTAATTAAAAATGTGAACATTACTAATAGAAATACTTTAATCGTTTTCATGGCCTGAAATTTAAATTTTAAAATAGAATCAGTTTATGTTTATGATCATGCATTAATATGCTGATAAATATTTGGCCACTGGTTTTAAAAAGTGCATTCTGAAACTGTTGTTTTTCATTTTGTTTTATGTCTCAGAAATTTAAATTGTAACCGGATCAGAAGTATCCTTTGGACTATTGTAGTTTGGTGGCCAACACTAACTTTATAATTTTACAAAGAGATATTCTCTGATCCTTTTTTATTTTAATCATCCGGCGCTCTTATCATAACTTCCTCCTTTTTTATTTATTATTCTGTTTTCATTTCAGCTGAGCAAAATTAAAATGAATAATACAATTTGTGAAGAGTTAAATTATGCGATTTGTGAAACCGTTATAAAATATTATTTATAATTGATCCAAGCAGTTTTGTTAAACCGGCTTATGGTTTTTCTGATGGGAATACAGATAGGAATTGAACAGAGTTAAAAGAAACAGAAGTATTCAGTTGAAATGATTTTCGGATCTGTTTTTGAAAAAATAAGGTGTGAACAATAACATCAGCGTTTTAATATCATCACGAAGTCATTCATGACAAACCCGTTCCCTATATCAAAATCTGCGACTTTTTCTATGATGAAGCCGATACGGAAATAAAAATTCACGGCTTTGAAATTCTGCCTGTTGACTGTCAGTCTGATCGCAGTATAATTTTCATTCTTGAAGACAAATTTAAATAATGCTTTACCTATGCCTTTCATGTGCAATGAAGTATCGACATAAAGTTTATGTATGAAAAATTCACCAGACCCGACAGTACTTACAGAAATATAACCTGCCATTTTACTGTTTTTATATGCGCCTGTAAAAATATGTTTGTCTTCAGTCATCTGTTTCTTCAGGCTTTCTGCATTATATGATTGTCCGAGCATATAATCTATCTGCTTCTGTGATATTATATCGGGATAATATGCATTCCATATCTTGGCAGCGAGTGCTGAGAGTTCGGGAATGTCAGTCTCAGGGTCGATTTGTCTGAATGTGATATCCATATCCAAATTCAATATTTATTATTTAAATTTTCGGTCTTACCTTTAAGGTGCAAATACACTAAAAAATAATTCTCATTAAATCAGATCTCTGAGTTCAAGTGTCTTGTAAGAAAATTAATTTTCGATTTACTATTCTGAAATATTCTTCCCGGGCTTTACAAGTTCCGGTATCTGCTTCTGAGATCTTTTTATCCTCGGAATAGATTCATGAATGACATACGGATTATCGGGATTATGAGAGATGTAATCCTGATGGTATTTTTCAGCCGGATAAAATTTTATGAGTTCTTTTACTTCAACCGAGATTGACTTGTCATATTTCGCTGATCTTTCAAGACCTGCTATGTAATTTTCCGCGAGTTCTTTTTCCATATCATTAGTATAGAAAATTATTGAACGGTATTGAGTGCCGATATCCGGACCCTGTCCGTTTACCTGTGTAGGATCAAGCGAGGAAAAATAAACTTTTAGTAAAGTATTATAATCTGTAACTGTGGAATCATAATAAACAAGAAATGATTCTGCGTGACCTGTTCTGCCCGAACCCACTTCTTCATAAGTAGGATCATCAGTATTACCTCCCGCATAACCCGATATGACTTCACCAACCCCATTTATACTTTCAAACAAAGTCTCTTCGCACCAGAAGCATCCCGCGGCGAAAACTGCTTTGCTTAATTTTGATGTATCAGGGAGTGTGGATTCCGGCGCTGAGGATCTTTTGATTTGGGACCGGGTAGTATCAGATCTGTTATCCGATTTACCGGAATTTTCCTTTGAACACGAAGAAAATAATGCCAAAGACAAAATTAAAATTAATGCTAAATTGATCTTTTTCAAAATACTATTTTTAGAAAATAACGCAGCTTAATCAGGTTCAGATCTGTTTAATGTGTTAATTCTTTTTGGTGTATTTAAGATTTATAATATTCAGCCCGTCCACATAAAATCCATTTACATCTTTATTGAGAAGATATGCTTTCTGATTATAATAAAGGGTCAGCCATACTGCATCTTCGATTACTATCTTCTGCATCCTGTCATATATCTCTTTCCGCTTCCCAAAATCAGTGATCTTCAGAGCTTCTTCATACAATTTATCGACTTCCGGATTTGAATATCCGACACGATTAGGTCCGTTTGGAGTAATGTTCTTACTGTAGAAAAGCGCCATAAAATTTTCAGGATCATAGTAATCCGCACCCCAGCTGGCGCGCCAGAAAGAGAAGACCCCGTCTTCCTGCTTTGATATGAGAGTTGACTGGATCATCTGATCAAGCTGAAGATCTATGCCGTACTCTTTTAACTGCTCCTGCACCGCTACGGCAATTGTTTTCTGGATCTCTTCATTGCCTGTTACCAGAACAAGTTTTAAGCCTTTTCCGTCGGGATAACCCGCTTCCGAAAGTAATTGTTTAGCTTTATCCTTGTCATAAGAATAACCTTTTATATCCGGATTAAAGCCCGGCATTCCGTCCGGAATTGGACCATTATCAGCAGGCATTCCTCTGTTTTTCAGAACATATTTTACGATCTTATTTTTATCAACCGCATAGTTAAGAGCCTGCCTGAGCTTTTTATTATTAAGGAACGGACCGTCTTTTCCGCCCGGAAGATCAGGTGACTGATTCATTCCGAAAAATACCGTCTGAAGCCAAGGCTGTTTGATCAGTGAATATGGTTTGATATCAGCGTCGATCAGATTACCGTTGTCGTCCGTGATCTGATCATATGTTTCTGAAGACGGATCATGATAGTCATATTTACCGTTTTGAAAATCAAGAAATTCTGTTTCCGAGGATTGTGTGAAAGTGATTTTTATTCCGTCCAGATATGGAAGTGAGCTACCGTTTTCATCCTTTCCCCAGTATTTATCATTCTTTGCATAGATCAGCTCTTTATCTATATCCCATTTCACAAATTTAAAAGCTCCGGTGCCAACGGGATTCTGTCCGAATTTCTCTCCGTAAAATTCTACTGCTTCTTTCGGATATACATATCCGTAAGACATTGTCAGAATGCTTAAGAAAGGAGCAAAGGGTTTTGTGAGTTCGATGGAAAGCGTACTGTCATTGACTGCTTTTATACCGGTTATTCCGTCAGCTTCTGCAGTGCTTTTCCCCGACATAAAATCTATATATTCCTGAGCGCCTTTGATCCGGTCTCTGTAAACCCATTGTCCCCTGGTTTTGGTTTTCGGATTGCAGACTCTCTCGAGACAGTATTTAAAATCCGAAGCTACGACTTTTCTGCCTTTACCGCCAGTATCTTTGAAAGATTCATTGTCATGAAAGTAAACATCATCCCTTAAAGTAAATGTATAGGTCAGAGCGTCATCACTGATCGTCCAGCTCTTTGCAATCAATGGCCTGAGATCTGCATTTCTGTCAAATTCCACAAGCCCTTCCATCATTATTGCCAGCCCCCAGATTATCTGAATCGAATTGGACCTGACGGGTTCGAGTGTTTCTATATTCTGATTTAAATTTATGCTGAATATTTTTTCGTTTGAGACTTCTTTCTCGGCGCAGGAAAAATTGAATAGTGAAATGGAAATAATAAAGAATAATATTAGAGTTTTTTTCATTAATTCATAATTGTTATTTTGCAATGGTTGTAAAATAATCAAATTCATTTTTAAAAAATAATTAAAACTTTTTTTCACCGAAGGCATAAAGATCCATGGTTTTGATTTGGTTTCCCTTTTGATAATTTTATTGTAAAGGATTCAAGAATGGTTCTTTTAAAAAATATTTTTTCGGATACACGGAAATTTATTTTTTATTTCTTTTAAGAAGTAAGTTAAGACTTTACAAAACTTTCAAACTATTCAAATATTATAAAAATTAAAAATACAGAGCCTTGGAGTTATAGTGTCTTCGAGGTGAAATTTCTTTAACATGGACGAGATAACAATTAAAAACATTCTCAAAGCTCAGAGCTTTGGAGAAAGATCTGCAACAGATTATCTGACAGAATACATTAACATGTCAGAAATAATGCATCATCATTTGAATGAAAAACCGGACATGGTTTATCTGAAGTATTATGATTCGGATGGAAAAATAATAACTTATACGTATCAGGAATTTGTCAAGAAAGTTCATCAACTCTCTAATTTTCTTCTTCAGAGCAATATAAAAAAAGGAAACCGCATAGCAACATTTTCACATAATCACAGTGATACAGTGATATTGTATTTTGCAAGCTGGGTGATCGGCGCGGTAGTTGTACCTGTCAATGTGAGTGAAGAATCCGGCAGAGTTCAGTATATAGTTGAAAATTCGGATGCGAAAATGATTTTCACAAGGAAAGAATATCCGGGAAAGTTAAAAGCCGCTTCAATTCCGGATAATGTTCAGATAGTCGATTTTGATGAATTTGATTTTGATGAATATCAGGATAATATTAATATATCCTATCATGTAAATAAAGAAGACGAATGTCTTATCGTTTATACTTCCGGAACAACAGGAAATCCCAAAGGCGTAGTTCTTACTCAGTACAATCTTATGGCAGATGCGCTTTCGATATCCAACTGGCATAAGCTTCACAATGATGATGTTATGATGTGCGTGCTTCCCATTCATCATGTAAATGGGACAGTGGTTACGATCATGACAACAATGTTTTACGGCGGGAAATTAATTCTCAATCAGAAATTTCAGACAGATACTTTTTTAAAGAGACTTGAGGAAAATAATGTGAAAGTTGTAAGTGTCGTGCCGACATTGCTTCAGTTCCTCCTGCACTCGGAGGAAGAAAGTAAAAATTACGATCTGAAAAATTTTTCACACATTATCTGCGGGGCAGGACCTCTGACCTGTGAAATTGCAAAAAATTTTGAAGACAGGTTCGGATTAAGGATAGCGCACGGATACGGATTGTCAGAGACTACTTGCTACTCTTGTTTCGTCCCCGTTGATCTCAGTAAATCCGAACATACAAAATGGCAGAATGAATATGGATTCCCGTCTATTGGAATTCCGATTGAGTGTAATCAGATGGAAATTCAAGATGACAAAGGAAAGAGTCTTGATGAAAATGAAAAAGGTGAAATAGTGATAAGAGGACATAATGTGATGAAGTATTATTTTAATAACGATGAAGTTAACAGAAAGACATTCGAATTCGGCTGGTTCAGAAGCGGGGATGAAGGCTTCTTTAAATATGATGATAAACGAAGGAAATATTTTTTCATAACCGGCAGAATCAAGGAACTGATAATAAGGGGAGCAGTTAATATTTCACCGCTTGAGATTGATGAAGTTCTGTCAATGTGTAAACCCGTAGCTGCGGGCATAGCAGTAGGTTTTGATAATGACTGGTACGGTGAAGAAGTCGGCGCGTTGGTAAAACTAAAAGATCCTCAGGCTTCGGATGAGGAAAAAGAAATTTATAAAAACCAGATACTTGAACATTGCAAAAAGCATCTGCCGTTTTTCAAATCTCCGAAAGTTATAATTTTTTCGGATTCAATTCCCGTAACATCAACAGGGAAGTATCAGAGGAACAGGGTGAAGGATCTTTTTCAGGAATGGAAGGAAGTTCAGTTTAAGAATAATTAAGGATCACAAACTACAAAAAAGAATTATCAGGAAAATGTAAGAGTATTCATATCCGGGATCCGGATTATTTGTCACTCTTTAATATTAAGATATATCAAAGATAACCCCGACATCATGAATAATTTCAGGGCTGCCGATTCACCGTTCCATATTTCAGACTGCCACATAAGAAACCACTCTCCCGCAACGGTTATGAATGCAAATCCAAACAGAAGTGCGCACAATGTCAATCCTATGGTTGCCGGATTCTTTGCATTATCAAATTCTTCCGGAGTTGATTTAATTTTTCTTAACAATTTTATGATCCCATACCAGCAGAAAAAAGCAATGGCAAATTCCCATAAAATGATAAGTATATAGGCAGCATTCCAGAGAAAGGGAGATGTTATAGCCCTGTGCATCAGCTTATTATCCGGAAAAGTAGTGTCCATGCTGAGCACGTTTTTTACAAACAAATAGTTTGAAGTGTAATCAACGAGATTATTTACAGCCACGATCGTGAGATTTGATGCAATAATAAATATCAGAGTTATTTTAGATAGACGTTTTATCAAAATAAAAAAATAAAAGTTGAAAATTGAAAGTTGAAAGTTGAAATCCCATATTCAAGGATCCAGTGAAATCCCAAATCTAATACATTGAGATACGTTATCAATATTAGTAAATTGATTAAAACTTACAATAAAATTTCTTAACTCCGCTGCAGCGGATAAAAAACTCTAACCAATATTAAATGAAAGAATTTGATGTAGTCGTGATCGGCAGCGGTCCGGGCGGATATACGACGGCAATTCGCGCTTCGCAACTTGGATTTAAAACAGCAATTATTGAAAGAGACCGATTAGGAGGTGTCTGTCTGAACTGGGGATGCATACCGACAAAGGCACTTTTGAAAAATGCTGAACTTATGAACGGAATTAAACATCTGGATAAATATGGCATTTCTGCTGAAAACGTAAAATTTGATTTTGAAAAAATTATTGAAAGATCAAGAGGCGTTGCGGATATGTCTGAAAAAGGTGTTAAATATCTCATGAAAAAAAATAAGATTGAGGTCTTCGAAGGTTCAGGATTTATTAATAAAGATAAATCAATAACCGTAACGGATAAGGAAGGCAAAGAAATTGATAAGATAATCTCAAAACATACTATAATCGCGACAGGCGCAAAAGCAAGATCACTCGGAAATCTGAAATTTGATGAGAAAAAAGTTCTCTCATCTACAGGCGCTATGATCTTAAAAGATCTTCCGGAAAAAATGACCATAGTAGGAAGCGGTGCCATTGGTGTTGAATTTGCATATTTTTATAACGCATTCGGTACGGAAGTTACTGTGATAGAAATGATGCCTAATATTATGCCGGTAGAAGACAAGGATATATCAGATGTTGTAGCCCGTGAATTCAAAAAGAGCGGAATAAAAATACTGACAGACACAAAGACTGAAAGCGTAGAAGTCAAAGGGGGAGTAGTCACAACAAAAGTATCAGGCAAAACTAATGAAGATATTGTGTCAGATGTAGTGCTGATAGCAATAGGAGTTACGGGTAATGTAGAAAATCTGGGACTAGAGGATCTTGGTATAAATATAGATAAGTCCAGCATTAAAGTAGATAAGGATTACAAAACAAATGTAGATGGCATATATGCGATCGGTGATGTGATCGGACCGCCCTGGCTTGCTCATGTTGCATCATCCGAAGGTATAAATTGCATTGAAAAGATCAAAGGAATGCATACACCTGATATAGATTATAACACAATACCCGGATGCACATACTGCCAGCCTCAGGTCGCATCAGTCGGGTTAACAGAAAAGAAAGCGATCGAAGAAGGTTATGAAGTAAATGTAGGCAAATTTCCGTTTTCCGCTAACGGAAAATCACGGGCAATTGGTGAAACCGCCGGAATGGTTAAGGTCATTTTTGATAAGAAATATGATGAACTTATCGGTGCTCATATTGTAGGAGCAGAGGCAACCGAATTGATTATGGAATTTGTTCTGGCGAAATCCCTTGAAGCTACCCATGAGCAGATAATCAAAACCGTTCATGCTCATCCGACACTTACAGAATCAAATCTTGAAGCCGTTGGTGTCGCATACGGAGAAGCAATAAATATTTAATTTGCATTATATAATAATTTAGTATATTTTATTAGCATACTTTTAAAAAATAAAAACAGGAGAATAACAATGGACGAAAATAAAACAGCAAAAGGATTATTACTCGGATTAGTAACCGGGGGATTGGTTGGAGCAGCTATAGCACTGCTTTATGCGCCAAAAAGCGGCAGAGAATTAAGAAGTGATATCAGATTAAAAAAAGATGAGCTGCTTGACGATACTTCTGAATATCTTCAAATTGCCAAAACTAAGGCAAGTGATATGATTAATGAAGGAAAAAGAAAATCAGAGGAACTCATTACTGATGCAAGAAAAAAAGCAAATTCATTAATTGGTGATGCAAATTCAATTTTAAATGATGCTAAAGAAAAAGCTACTAATACACTTGGAGAGACAAAAGAAAAATTAACTCACGAAACTGACAGAGTTAAAGACGCTTTCAAAGCCGGTATGGATGCTTTTAATCAGGAAAAAACAAAAAAATCATAAATAGTATAAATTGGAAACTGCACTTCAGATCACACAGTTGCTGACTAATATTGTCGTAATTCTTCTTTTTGGGGGAATTTTAGCGGTTTTGATCAATCTGATTAAAAACTTAAAAAAGCTGAATATAAAAGTAGAATCTTTTTCAAAAGATTTTTCAGATGTCAAACCTAAACTGGTAGAAACTATAGAAAAGATAAATTATCTTACTGATAACTTTACATTAGTGGTAAAAAATGTAAATGACAATATAGAAGTGCTTGGAACTGTAGTAGATAAAGTCAAAGATACAGCTGATAACATTATAGAGTTTGAACAGAAGATACAGAATTCAATCGAGCCGCCGGTAATGGATACTTTAAATACAATAACTGCAGTTTCCGTAGGTGTAAAAACCTTTTTCGATACATTAAAAAAAAATAAAACTGAAAAACTAACTGAATCCGGTTATAATTATAATGACCATTTTTCCTCATCAGAAGTTTCGGATGATGTGGAAGAACTTTTATCTGATGAAGAATCAAAAAGACCGGATATTGAGAATTAAATATGAGAATTAAATAGAAGTCATTGAAAAATGACATTTATAAAAAAAACGCAAAGTTTTACTATCTTAAAAAAGCAGATTAAATAAATTTAATCTGCTTTTTTATTTGGTATGGAAAATGAAATTGAAATTATTGAGGATTTTATGATTCAAAATTTGATCTGACTACATACTAGAAAATTCTGGATTTTTTCAGATACAGCAAATTAAATATAATTAAAACTTAACCGGAGAAAACATAATGGATGTTAAAAATCTTGAAGCATTAACTGAATATCAAACTGATTCAGTGGTAAGCAAAACAATTACAGGAAAAAAAAACGGAACTGTAACTTTGTTTGCGTTTGATAAAGGACAGGGATTAAGCGAACATACGGCTCCGTTTGACGCAATGGTTTATATTGCAGACGGGGAAGCTAAAATTACTCTTGACGGAACTCATTCCGATATAAAAAAAGGGGAATTTGTTATACTCCCCGCTAATATTCCTCATGCAGTTTTTGCAAAGGAAAAATTTAAAATGATGCTCGTAATGATAAAAGGGACAGACTGAATCCGGTGTGTGTAAGACCGGCATCAGATCAGTTTCCATTACCTGGTAATTAATACCTGATACTTAATACTTAATACCTGATACTTAATACTTAATACCTGATACTTAATACTTAATACCTAATACCAAAACCATACAGCCTTGTCAGAAAACAATATAGAATACACAGGATTAACAACTGAGCAGATCATTCTTTCCAGAGAGAAATATGGTTCTAATGTCATTGAAGAAAAAAAAGAGAGCAGACTTTTTGAAATTGCAAAAAGCATGGCAGGAGAGCCAATGGTTATTCTGCTGCTTGCTGCTTCGATCTTGTATTTTATTTCAGGACAGACAGGTGACGGAATATTTCTCGCAGTTGCAATAGTGCTCGTATCTGCTATATCGCTCTTTCAGGATTCCAGAAGCCGTAATGCTCTGGAGAAACTGAAGATCTATACAAAACCTAATTGTAAAGTTATCAGAAACGGGGATACTGAGGAAATTAAGACTGATGAACTTGTTGTCGGTGATTATCTTATCGCTGAAGAAGGAACGTCTGTTTCCGCTGACGGAATAATCATAAGGTCTAATGATTTTTCCGTAAATGAATCCATACTGACAGGGGAGTCTTTTCCGGTTTTTAAAGACAGAGGAAAGGATGATAATAAAATTTACAGAGGTACTTCAGTAACAAGCGGATTAGCTATTGCAGAAGTTACAGCAGTCGGAAGTGAGACACAGCTAGGAAAAATAGGAAAAAGTCTTGAAGAAATTAAAGTTGAAAAGACACCTCTTGAATTACAGATCAGCAATTTTGTAAAGAAAATGGTAATCGCCGGATCGGTGGTATTTATGATCGTATGGGCGATAAACTATTTTATGTCATATGATATACTCGATAGTTTGCTAAAGGCTCTTACTTTGGCTATGAGTATTCTTCCTGAAGAGATACCCGTTGCTTTTTCAGTATTCATGGCTTTAGGAGCCTGGAGACTTATGAAGATGGGTATTGTAGTCAAACAGATGAAAACTGTTGAAACTCTCGGAAGCGCAACTGTGATCTGTACGGATAAGACCGGTACCATTACTGAAAACAAAATGGAACTTGCTAAGATATATTTGCTTTCATCGGATAAAATTTCGGATCCAAAAGAAAAACTATCTGAGAAAGAAACTGAGCTGATAAGGATTTCAATGTTTGCAAGTGAACCGATACCTTTTGATCCAATGGAAATTGCTTTGCATGATGCATATGTTAATTCTTTTTCACTTGATGAGAGACAAAATTATAAAATGATCCATGAATATCCTCTCTCCGGAAAACCTCCAATGATGACGCATTTTTTTGAAGATGGAGCAGGTAACAGAATTGTGGCATCAAAGGGTGCTCCTGAAGCTATGCTAAAAGTTTGTGATCTGTCTGAAAAGGAAATTCAGAATATTAAAAATGCAATATCCGGTTTGACCAATGGCGGGTACAGGGTTTTAGGAGTAGGTGAATCGGTATTTGACGGAGCTGATTTCCCGGAAACACAGCAGGAATTATCATTCAGATTTCTGGGACTAATTGCATTTTTTGATCCTCCAAAAAAGAATATTGGGAAAGTATTTGAAGATTTTAATACTGCGGGCATTGATGTAAAGATAGTTACAGGCGATAATGCGCAAACCACAAAAGCCATTGCAGAAATGATTAATTTTAAAGGTTATGATAAAAGTATGTCAGGAGATGAACTGATGAAGCTCAATGAATCTGAACTGGAGGAAAAGGTAACCGGCACACAAATATTTACGAGAATGTTTCCCGAAGCCAAACTCAGAATAATAAACGCGCTGAAATCAGGAAAACAGATCGTTGCAATGACAGGTGACGGTGTAAATGACGGACCGGCTTTGAAAGCTGCGCATATCGGGATAGCAATGGGCAATAAAGGTACCGAAACTGCTAAACAGGCTGCTTCACTTATACTGGTGGATGATGATCTTTCCAAAATGGTGGATGCGGTTGCAATGGGAAGAAAAATCTATACAAATCTGAAAAAGGCGATACGCTATATTATTTCAATACATATTCCGATCGTGCTGACAGTTTTTATTCCTCTGGCGTTTGGCTGGCTTTATCCGAATATTTTTTCACCTGTTCACATAATTTTTCTCGAATTGATAATGGGTCCTACATGTTCAATTATATATGAGAATGAGCCGATTGAAAAAAATACTATGAAAGAAAAACCCAGACCTTTTACAACAACCTTTTTTGATCAGAAGGAACTTACTATAAGTATTATTCAGGGTTTAATGATAACCGCAGGTACACTGGCAGCTTATCAGTATTCAGTTTATAACGGATACAATGAAGATCTTACAAGGACAATGGTATTTAATTCACTGATATCAGCCAATATATTCTTAACGCTAGTGAACAGGTCATTTTTTTACTCATTATTCACAACTATAAAGTACAGGAATTACCTAGTTCCTCTGATGATCGCTATTACAATTATCATTACAGCAATGATATTTTATATAAAACCATTTGCCGATTTTTTTGAATTTGAAACTCCCGGTCTCAGAATGTTATTGCTTAGTACAGGAATCGGATTTATATCAGTGATATGGTTTGAAATTGTAAAATGGATAAAAAGGAAACATAACACTTGATTTTTATTACCGGATCATAATTATTTTGTATTGCTGATTGTAAAGGCAATGCTCCATTTCTCCACATTGAATAAATTTTTCCTCCCGCTTAAAAATATTTTCATTTAATGACATAGGTCAGAGATATATTATGATTCATATTGTATCTTTGTATAGGATTTATAAATAAAAATATCCTGATAAAATTAATAAAAAAGTTTTTAAACATTAATGCGATCATGAAAACGAACATTGGTAAAATTGATAAAGTGATCAGAATATTCTTCGCCATTATAATTTCAGGTCTTTATCTTGAAGGACAGATCTCGGGATTCGGAGCAGTTCTGTTGGTACTCATTGCGGTCTTATTCTTTATAACCGGTTTTTTCAGCTTCTGTCCATTGTATTATCTTCTCGGAATATCAACTGAGAAAAAAAGGATATGATTTATAAAGGTTTATGCATACCGCTGAAGTATCAAATAATCATAAATTCGAACCTGATTCCGTGACAATGATGAATCAGAGTGTTGTTCAGAAATTTATTGATCCTGATAGAATGATGAGTAATTTTAAAGTTGAATAAAAAATTAAATCGATAAAATTATCATGAAAAGAAAAATGAAACCGGAAAGTCTGATGATGTCATATGGCTACAAACCCGAATTGTCAGAAGGGGCAGTTAAATGCCCGATATTTATGACCTCAACTTTTGCATTTAAAACTGCTGAAGAGGGGAAAGCGTTTTTTGAAGTGGCTTATGGATTACGCGAACAAAATGAAGGTGAAAAACCAGGTCTTATATACAGCCGAATAAATAATCCCGATCTGGAAGTACTGGAAAACAGACTTACTCTGTGGGATGAAGCAGAAGAAGGAGCTGTCTTTGAAAGCGGTATGTCTGCTATTACCACCGTGCTGCTTGAATTCTTAAAACCAGGTGATCTGCTGCTGATGAGTCATCCTTTATACGGCGGAAGTGATCATTTTATAAAAAAAATTCTTCCCAAATATAATATTAACATTGTTCCTTTCAAAGCCGGTCAAAGCAAGGATGAAATTATTAAGAATGTTGAGAAAACAGGTATGGCGGATAAGCTGGCATTAATTTTCATTGAAACACCTGCAAATCCTACTAACGATCTGCTGGATATAAGATGCTGTAAGGAGATCGCAGAACATTTCTCCACACCGGATAAAGAAATTTATCTTGCAGTGGATAATACATACATGGGACCGGTCTGGCAGCATCCGATTAGACACGGAGCTGATCTCGTGATTTATTCCGCCACCAAATACATTGGCGGACACAGTGATGTCATAGCAGGTGCTTGCCTGGGTTCACACAGGCTGATTAAAAGAGTTAAGGAACTGAGGACCTTCCTAGGAAATATGGCAAGTCCGAATACGGGCTGGCTTCTTATGCGAAGTCTTGAGACACTTAAACTAAGAATGGATACTCAGGCATTTAATGCCGATAAAGTTGCAGAATTTCTTGCAGATCATCCGGCTGTGGAAAAGATTTATTTCCCGGGAACTCTTTCTGAAAAAGACGGAGAGCAATTTAAAATCAGGCAGCGACAGTGTCTTACCAACGGTGGTATGATATCATTTGATCTTAAAGGAGGAGAAAAAGAAGCATTTATATTTCTGAATTCTCTGAATCATATAAAACTGGCTGTAAGCCTGGGAGGAACGGAAAGTCTTGCAGAGCATCCCGCAACTATGACTCACTCGGATATGGACCCTGCTGACAGAATTGAATTATCTGTTACAGAAAAAATGGTAAGGCTGTCAATAGGTGTTGAGAATTATGAGGATATTATATCTGACATAGAACAGGCATTAAATAAAATTCCGGTAATGAAAAAACCGATAAAATTAAATTCAGAACTTAAAGCATCTTTGAATTTAGTCTGATATGTATATCAATAATGCTTTTGAAAAATAACAGATCTGAAATTTCAAAAAATAAAATTAAAAAAATGGAACCGCATTATTATTTTGTAGACGTAAACTGGGATCAGGACAGAAAGGGTACATTATGCTCTCCTGAGTTAACATTTTCCAGCAATAATTTTAACGGATGTATAGATGTCGCAACTCCACCGCAATTTCCGAAAGGAATACCCGGTATATGGTCTCCCGAACATTTATTCACTGCTTCTGTATGCAGTTGTCTTATGACTACGTTTCTTGCAATTGCAGAAAATTCGAAACTTGAGTTCAAAAGTTTTAAATGTAAATCAAAAGGCAAGCTTGAAAATGTTGACGGAAAATTTGAAATGTCTGAGATTATACTTGAACCGATTGTAACCATATTACATGAAAAAGACCGTGAAAGAGCTGAAAGAATAGTTCTTAAATCTGAAGCTGCATGTCTTATCACTAATTCAATAAAATCGAAGATCACTATGAATGTTGAAATATTAGTTCATGAAATCCCGGTGGATGAAATCGAAGTTGATAGCTTAAAATAATAGTTGATAGATCTTAATTGAATACTAAAAGTCAAAAGTAAATAGTTATTATTAAAAATATCACCGCCGTCCAAAACGATTTAAAGAAATAAAAATTATTTACTAATTGATTCCAAAATCGATCCGAATTTTATAATCAATTAACAGACACCACCCGAACCCTGCCCTTCGCAAGGAGATGGCTGGAGAAGGTTATTATTTTGAATTTCAGACATTATATCCTGAAATCAAATTTAATAAACTTAACTAACAAAATTTGAATGAAAACGATTTAGACAGGTCTGTAAAAATATAATGTCACAATTTTAAAATTTCTCAATACACAATACACAATACTCAATACTCAATACTCAATACTCAAACAAAATACTCAATTCTATTTTAAAACATTCCCGATATAAAATGAAACACCTGCATATATCTGCAGATAAGAAATGTTCCTTCCGCCGGCATCATCATTTAAAACTATCTGAGTAGAAGTAGCATCGGATTGATAATCACCTTTACCTATCAGATTTGCGAAGTTGTATTTCATACCGCAAATTACACCTATATAATCATTACAGTTAAAATCGACACCGCCTCCCAGCTGAAGACCAAAACGCGTTTCAGATTTCAGATTATTTTTTGGGAAATTGCTGCTTGGATTACTGCCGAAATTTCCTCCGAAAAAATTAGCCGTAAAATCAAGTCCTACAAAAGGATTAACAGATGTCTTTGGATTGAAATCATACTGACCGCCTAAAGACAGGACTATTATACTTACATCTGGAAGGAACTGAACAGTTTGAGTTTCAGTAGCTCCGCCACCGTCTTTTTCGACCGGAACTGCCGTATTCAGATCACCCCAGTTTTTAAAACCATTATATCCTAGATTGAAAACCAGCTTTATAGTTGCCTCTTTGTTCATTGTAAGTTTTCCGGTGAGATCAAGATTATAACCCGTTCTCATCAAATACGGCCAGTCAGCTGATGCAGTATCATTTATTCCTATTGAATTTCTGAAATTTCCAACCGGCTGTGAATAACCACCTGTTACATTCAGGATGAATTTTGCCTGTGAATAGGAATGTTCAGCATGACCAAAAAAAATCAGCATAAAAAAAAGAATTAAAAAAAATCTGCCATAGTTTTTTCCGGAGGCTAATCCTGAATTTATATGAAAACATGTTTTATTTATTAAAAAATTATTCAAATTGTTTTAACTATTTTAATTGTTAAATAATCTAAAGTTTCCAAAACTGTATCCAAGATATAATTTCACCTCGTTATTTCTTACAAATACATCCGGATAATCTTTATAATATCCTTCTCTGTGATAAAAAAGATATTCAGTGCCAATGTTTAGAAAGTCAAGAAGATGGACTTCAAGCCTTGGTCTTAACAATCCGACATATTCATTACTAGCTGAGCCGATGACTGTATGAAGCCAGTACAGATTATAATTAACGCCCATAAAACCCCAGTCAAAATTTACATAACTTTCAAACTTCATATTAAGTCCGCTGCTGAAATTATATTCCTTTTCTCCAAAAGCTGAATACAGGGAGTTGGCGGCTCCTAGAGGCATTACATTAAGATGAAGTGTCGTTACTATATTTGAGTTTTTTATTATTGAAGGAAATTTTGTTATAACGCCTGCTCCGAAACTTATACCACCTACCTTGTAAACCTGATTATCAAAAAAATCATAATGCTGGAAAATACCCGCAAAAATTTTCTGATCTTTGTTTGCATCATTATTTAAATTTGTTCCTGCCAAAGTACCGTATGCAGTTACAGCTCCGATCTGTGAATTATTTGTATCTCCTAAATTAAGCTGAGCCTGAATCCTGAAAAAATCAAACGGTTTAACTTTTCTTTCTTTAAAAGGATTTCCGTAAACCATTCTGAAATTTATTGCGGCAGTTAATGTTCCGGTGAAAAATTCTGTACCGTCAAGTATTCTGTTGGTTCCTGCTGATAACTCAAGATATACAGGCTCTATTTCAAAAGCTTCTTTGGAAGTCACTCTTGAGATTTTACCGGTAAGTATTCTGTTAAATGCCCGCATTGGATTCAGCAGTCCGGCAAAGAATTCCCTTGATACTCTTGCGAAACCTGTTTTGCTTTCATCAATAATAAGTGAACTTGATCTGTATAATATCTCCCCGAGCATATATCCGCTTACAGTTGTATTTATAAGGTCATTCGTGGCAGGTGGTTCATTTTCCATGAAGAGTTCCCACATCAGACTACCTCCGAATGAGAATGGGGCAGATTCCCAGAATGAATATCCGTTTGATCTGGCAGTATTAAAATACAAATTACCGTGATATGGATGCGCAAAGAAGTTTGTAATAAAATGATCATGATCCCACACAGCGCCGATCTCAAGGTTTGTTGCCACTGTTTTAAAACTTATCTTAGCAAACTCGGATCCTGAGACATAAGCATTAAACGAACCTATACCCGCATTTAATCCGATAACTTCAGTGACAGGGATCCAGATTGGATATTTTTTATTAAGGTCATTATCCGGATTGATCTTAATTTTTTTTAAATTTTTTAAAGGGTCCTGAATATTATATGAATCTTCAAATGAATACGGCAGCACTTTTTTACTAAAGATCCCTGAATTTAATTTTAAGGATGAATATTCACCGGATTCTTTGTGGTTTAATTTTAAAACAATTTTTTCAATATGATCATTATCCTGAGCATATCCTCTGCAGGAGATCAAAATAATTATAAAAAGTATTTTTAAAAATTTTCCCATTAAGTTGTCACAATAATTTTTAATAAAATGAAAATCCGGCTAATCCAAAAACCTGATTCTTATTGAAATCATCACCGCTTTTAGCTATAACTCTGTAACTGTATCCGACACCGCCTATAAATCTTACTTTATCTGATATTGCATATTGTCCGATGAGTCTTCCCTGAATTGCAAACTGATGAATCCAGCTGTCTCCTTCAGACTTATCTTCAAAAATTTCGACATAGCCCGCATTGGGAGTCAAAATAAATTTATTACTTAAGTTGAAATCATAACCGTAATATGCTGCTATAGAACCTGACCTGGTATTTTTTGTATCGAATATATTATAACTGCCTTCAAGGTAAGAAACAAATTTCGCAGCATTGATCTTTAAACCGGTTGTATATGCCGCGAAATTACTTGAGAAATTTATCCAGGAAGCTCCGCCGTTCTTAGTGGCAATATTTACAGCTCCGATTGGCACTCCTTTCTGATAATCGGTAATATTCACCAGTCCGAACTGTAAAAAATTATTCACGGAATTTACATTTAGTAAACCAATCTGTAAACCGTTGTTTATTCCTGCAATATTTCCTGGAGCTAACTGTAAACCATCAACTATATTTGTTACTGCGTTGAATGTAGTTCCGATCTGTAATCCGTTTAAATTTCCTCCGACAATATTTGAATTACCCAGCTGCGCTCCGGAAAAATTATTCCCGGTCATGTTCACAACAAGTGATAACTGGGAACCTTCAAAATTTCCGGCGGTGTAATTTGCCGCTCCTCCTATCTGAACTCCCTTGACATTCCGAGTAGTTGTATTATAAATACCTCCGATTTCTAATCCTGTTAAATTACCGCCATTCATATTACCGATAGCTGAAACCATAAAACCGCCGTAATCCTGTCCAACACTTGTAAGCCCGGCATTAAGGTTAACTCCGCTCATGTTATTTTCAGCGCGGGTAAAACCTATTCCGGTATTGAATGTTTTAATGCTGCCAATATCAGTATAAAAAAGTGTCAGATTTACATCGGCTATGTCTTTATCTGTCCTGTTAATACTGAGCGCTTTGTACCAGGCGGAAACATTGAAGGGATATTTTTTTTCCTGAGCAAAAATATCTGTCGAATTGAACACAATGAAAAAAAAGAAATAAACAAAGATCAAAGATGCGGTAAAATACTTTTTAAAAGTCATATTTATCTGTCAATTCCGTTTATTAGTTAATACCTGAATTCAAAATATTGTTGAGTTTGTTATCAGTGAATATTTGTAATAACCGGATTTAAATGTAATTAATGATTTTATAAAATATCCGGTTCTTTATGTATCTGATTTTTGCAAGATACTTATTTTGTAAAATTATATATAGTCTAATTATCATAAGAAATCATAATGAAATTAATTATTCTATATATAATTGAAAAATTTTATAATTGATAAAATAATGGATCTCAAATCTGAATATTTTATCATATGCCGGTAATTGATAAATTTAATTACAAACAGCTGAAATATAATTGCAAGGATCCCAGGCGGATATCATGAAAAAATTACATCCGGAAAAAAATCAGATCAGATTTAAAGAGAATAAAACGGAATTAAAAATTGTACATGGAGAATCTAACCAGATATTAAATTGAATATAATTTCTTCAAAAAATATTATTTGGTTAATGGTTCATTTGAATTCACCCATTTAACAAGTAATGTATATCCTACCGACATTACGATCGCTCCCGTAAAAAGCCCTATAAAGCCGGATAATACACATCCTCCTATGACACCTAAAAATATTACAAGCATTGGAACCGGGGCATTTTTTCCCAGCATTAAAGGTGTGAGAAAATTATCAGAAATACTGACTGCCAACAGTGATATTGTCCAGATTACCGCAGGTATAAATTCTTTGACCGAAAAAAAATAAATCATAACGGGTACTGTAACTATAAATACCGGTAATTGAAGTACAGCCAGAACAAATACGATCATTGTCCAGATCCCCGCAAAAGGTACCCCTGCCAGTAAAAAAACAATTCCGTTTAATAAAGCAAGAACCATGGCTTCACCAATTACACCTTTTACTACACTTCTGACTGTCCTTTCTGTAACATCAGCAATTTCATCTCCGATCTTTCCGCCTATCTTTCTGAAAAATTTAAGCATGTATTCATTTATCCCACCTTTTGATAAAAGTACTCCGGCGATTACAAGAGAAATTAAAATCTGCAAAATTCCTCTGGTTGCTCCTAAAATTCCATTTCCGATATAACTTCCTACAGAAAGTATCTCGTTTTTAAATTTCAGAATTAACTGTTCCAGGTTAACATGCGCATTTTGCCATAATGTAAAAATGTTTTCACCTATCAATGGCCATTGTTTTACATTATCTGTTGGAGGAGGTATTTTCAGATCACCATTGTTGTATTTCAAACTTAGCACTTTTATTTCATCTATTAGTTCACTGACCATATATCCGGCCGGAAGTACAATGATAATAAATATGCCTGAAATTATAATAAGTGAAGCAAGCTTTGGACTTCCTTTTAATTTATTAGTAAGTTTGGTGTGAAGAGGAGAAAATGCAAGCGCAAGAATCAAACTCCATAATACAATGCTGGCAAATGGCGCAAGAATAAGAAGGCACCAGACAATTATGCCTAACAGAAAAATTAACTGGATTGTTATTTCGAAGATTGGTGTATTCAGAGTTTGATTTTTCATATTATTATATTTGAGAAATTAGTTGCAGAAATTACTTTTTATATAAGCTAAATTAAATGAATTTTTAAAATTATATATTAATGCTAATATTTACATCTTTAATAAAATTATTTAAGTCAGACCCTGAATTATTTGTCCGGCTGAATATTGAATAAAAAAATATGATACCGGCTGCAAAATGGATAGTGATTTTTTTCGGAATATTTTTGATATCTGCCGGATTTTTAATGCTGTTTGCTCCCGGAAAAGCCAGAGAATTATTAAGAAAAGCCGGAAGTACAGATCTTATAAATTATTCTGAGATAACAATAAGGATGATCCCTGCAGCAGCGATGATCCTATATTCTGAAATGTCTGAATATCCTGCGTTATTCAATTTATCGGGCTGGTTTATGATCTTTACATCGGTTGTGCTTTTTTTCATTCCCCGCAGGTTGCATCACAGTTATTCTTTGAAATGTGCGGATATTCTGAAACCTGTTTATTTAAAAATGTTATCTCCGGTTTCAATATTTTTTGGAATATTTCTTATTTACTGTATAATTTGACGGATATTTTTATTGCAAAAAAAATATACGATCTGTAATTAATCATTCTGAAATATGATACATACTGCCCGGCTTTTTTTAGAGCCGCTTTCTGTAAAAGACAGTGACTTTATAATTGAACTGGTGAATACCAAAGGCTGGAGATCATTCATAGGCCATCGTAATATCAACACAAGGACCGAAGCTGCTGCATATATAAACAAATACGCCAGCGAAAATGATACAAATATCTGGACAGTGAAACTAATAGAAACAAAAACTCCGATCGGTATAATCACTCTTTTAAAACGGGAATATCTGAAACATAAAGACTTAGGGTTTGCATTTCTGCCTGAATATTTTAATAAAGGCTATGCTTTTGAAGCTTCAGACGCTGTCTTAAAAGATCTCAATAAGAAAAATAAGTGTGAGATTATTGAGGCAATTACAGTTCCGGAAAATTTGAGCTCTGTCAGGTTGCTTAAAAAACTTGGATTTGATTATGATAAAGAAATTATGGTTGATAATAAAATAATGTGTGCATATATTTTTGAAATGACAGATCAGTTGTAATATGGATTTTGAATAATTTAAATTACTGTCTTATTATGCCGGAAAATTTTTTGTGGTTTTTATTTTTTTGAGTTACATTTGTAGAATTATATTTGCTGATTAAAACATTCTCTGCAACATTGATTTCTGAAATTACAGACCTGACTTTAAGAAAATATCATTATCCATAAAATTATTATTCCGTCTGATAAAAATACAACTTATGTGTATTTTAAATATCAGCTTTTTTTAAAAAAAATTATGACACCTAAGCAAGTTGCGGAAGCATTTTCTAACGGAAAGTTCGATGTTGCATTTCCTTTTTTAGCAGATAACATAGAATGGACAGTGGCAGGGAAGGATAAATATATAGGCAGGGAAAGTGTAATTGAAAATTGCATAAAGACTGAGGAATATTTTAAAACTGTCACTACTGATTTCAAAACGTTTAACATTATAGAAGAAAATCAATGTGTGGTAATAAACGGTACGGCAGAATTTTTAAAAGATAATAAAAGACTTGCTTTTATCTTTGCCTGTGATGTGTATGAATTTAATTCGGAGAATAAGCTGGAGAAAATAACTTCTTATTGTATTGAATAACAAATAAAATTAAAATAAATATAAAAGTAAAAATAAAATGATCACACTGAAAAAAACCGGAAGTTATAATTGTTTAAGAAATTTATTCATGGTTATGTTTTTGTTTATATCCTTTTCATATGCAACAGCACAGGATGCAGATTATGATTTTTCAGGAAACTGGAAATCTAATCAGGGTCCTATAGTGCTTATCTCAAAATCAGGAGACTCTTTTAAAGGAGAAAATGTGGAACATAATAAAGTTGTACTTGAAGACTTAAAATATACTGACGGTAAATGGACTGGTGTTTTAATAAAACCTCAGGATGGAAGCAGGTATGACTGCACAGCAGTTGTTAATGGAAATAAACTGGAATTCACCGTAAGGAAAGGACTGTTTTCCAAAACCATAACCTGGATTAAACAATAAATTATGTAAATTTTTCAAAAGAATAACGGGATTGTTAAAAAGTCTGATTCGTATGTTAAATAAATAATTAATTAAAATGATCACAATAGTATTTTCACATGCGGTAAAAAATTTTCCGGAATGGAAAAAAATATTTGATGCAAATGCAGGACACAGGGCGAAAGCCGGAGTTGTTATCACAGGTTTTTTTTAGTTAGTTGATGATCCGGACATGGTGACAATGACAGGTAATATACCATGTACAGAGGACTTTATGGAATTTAATTCGGATCCCGAACTGATATCCGAGATACAAAAAACCGGAGTCATTGGAATTCCTGAAGTTAAGATACTGAATAAAGTCGAATAATGTATGCTTCTCTTAAGTTTACTTTTATATAATTAAGCATTCCTGATATTTCTGAAGCTGATCAGTTTTAAACAAAATAATTAATGAACACATTAGGATATTTCGAAATTCAGTCTTCCCAACCGGAAAGAGAAATTAAATTTTATGAAACAATCTTCGGATGGATATTCATAAAGGAAAATTTTGTACCAATTGAATATTACAGAATTGAAACCGGGACTATTTATGGAGGTCTTCTAAAGAGACCGGCAAAAATTCCTCCTCCCGGATCAGGAACTAATGCGTTTGTTTGTTCTATTGAAGTTGCGAATTTTGATGAAACAAGTAAGCTCATCACAGATAACGGTGGGAAAATAGCTTTGGCTAAGTTTGCAATTGCGGGTCGCTGCTGGCAGGGATATTTCAATGATCAGGATAATAATACTTTCGGTATCTTTGAAGCTGATAAAGATGCCGGATAAAATTTTTCTTGCGGGAAAATCTGAAGATAAAAAAAAAGTTATGAGCATTAGCGCTTTTTAAACATCAATATTAAAAAATAATATTCAGAAATGTTAAAAAATAAAAATTTGTATAATAAAATCACATTGGTTAAAGTATCATTTGCATTATGCGTAATGATATTTCTCAATACATCAAACGCACAAAATCAAACTGAAAATAATATGAATAAAAAAGTATTGTTCGTAGTCACAAGCCATGACAAATTAGGCGATACCGGAGAAAAAACCGGTTTCTGGACAGAAGAATTTGCCGCTCCTTATTATGCATTATCAGATGCGGGAGTTTTAATAGATATTGCCTCACCTCTTGGCGGACAGCCTCCGGTTGATCCTAGAAGCGCTGAACCTTCATCCGCAACTGAAGACACTAGAAGATTTGATTCTGATAATGAGCTTCAGGATAAAATAAGTAAAACATTAGTGCTTTCAGAAGTGGATCAGTCTGGCTATGACGCTGTCTTTTACCCCGGCGGTCACGGACCATTATGGGATCTTGCAACAGATAAAAATTCTGAAGAGTTGATTGCTTCATTTTATGAAAATGGAAAACCTGTAGCATTCGTTTGTCATGCTCCGGGTGTTTTAAAAAATGTAAAAGTAAACGGTGAATATTTAGTAAAGGGTAAAAAAGTTACCGGGTTTACAAATACCGAGGAAGCTGCTGTCGGATTGAAAGATATTGTTCCTTTCTTGCTGGAAGATGAACTTGAGAAAAACGGAGCAGAATTCTCTAAAGCCGATAACTGGCAGCCTTACGTTGTTGAAGATGGATTGCTGATCACAGGTCAGAATCCTGCTTCATCAAAATTAGTTGCAGAAAAATTACTCGAACAGTTGAATGCCGGTAAATAAATATCGGTCTCATCTAATGTTGTTTTGAAGCAGCAAACAGAATTACATATCCCGGATCGGTAAACAGAAAGACGCAATATTGTGCATTATGGATAAATCAAAAGTTAAATTTATAAAAAGGTTTATTTTCAGATATGGAGAAAATTTTATGTTGAACAATAAAGCAGATTTCTTAATATCATATGAACTAAATCTTTACAATTTCTTCAAAGATTATAAAGGCAAACAGAATGTGCTTGCGCGGATTCCTTCCATAGTTATATTATTCAATGATCCCGTTGGTAATGCATTTGAAGATATTTAAATAAAACCGGCAATCAAAGTCCTTGTATATATAGATTGTAAATGGATTTTATGGGAATCACGTGAACCTGTTCCCTGAGACATCATTCGGCTGAAACCCGGGGATATAAGTCATTTTCAAAAGGCAGTTCTTAGATCCGAAATTACATTATTGTTCAAGCAATGGATGACACTATTAGCTTATGGTATTTTTAATCCGGACAAATCAAATACAAAGTAAAATAAGTTTTCCGGAAGTTTACAAAGATATTATTGAGATAACCAATCTTTAAATAATTTTTTTCCGGATTCATCCATAAACGGTCAAAGAGCATAATCTGAATTTTCAAATGAGATTAAAGGAATTTTAAAAAAAATATCAAAACAATATATATTCCCGGAATGAAAAATATCTTACTAACCACTTACGGATCTCACGGAGATCTTCATCCATATCTAACACTTGGAAGCTTGCTTGTAAAAGCCGGGTATAAAGTTTCGATCGCTACTATATTTTTATATAAAGAGAATGTAGAAGCAATCGGATGTGAATTCATTAATCTTCGTCCAAACGTAGATGAGATAGGACCTGAAGAAGAATGGACAAAAAAAGTGAATGACAGTTTTAAAGGCGCTGAATATATTGCCCGTGAACTCATAATTCCTTATTCAGAAGAAAATTATAATACGCTAATGCAGGCAACAGAAAATTGCGATCTTATCATTTCGCATGTGCTGACCTTTTTTTCACCTATAGTTGCGGAGAAGAGAGGCATTCCCTGGCTGACTGTAATGCTGCAGCCGTCAACAATAATGTCTGCATATGATCCGCCCGCTTTTTCTTTTGCAGTGAATTTACCGGAATATAAATTTTTAGGTCCGGGATTCTTTAAATTACTTTTTAAAGTATTTTCAAAATTTTCATATAACTGGTTTAAGCCGATTTATGAATTACGCAAAAAGGAAGGTTTAAAGAATATTTTTGCCAATCCACTCATGAAATATTTTTCACCTTATGGAACTCTGATATTATTTCCAGAATCTTTTGCCGCACCGCAGGAAGACTGGCCGGTAAATTGTTATCAGCTTGGCTTTCCTTTATATTCGGATCCGGAAAGTACTCTTTCAGGTAAAGTTTCCGGCTTTCTGAATCAGGGTGATGAACCGGTAGTATTTACTCTTGGCTCTGCTGTTGTACAGATGAAAAGCGATTTTTTTAAGATCGCTTACAAAGCGGTAAAGCAAACCGGTATCCGCGCAATTTTTCTTATTGGTGAAAACCAGGATCATATTACTGATGAAATGACAGCAGATTCCCGGGTATGTATTTCGGGATATGAATCGTATCCGCTTCTATTTTCTAAGTGTAAAGCAATAGTTCATCAGTGCGGTATCGGCACAACATCTCAGGCGCTCTTATCGGGAAAACCGCAGATTATGATCCCGTTTGCGCACGACCAGCCGGATAATGCGCATCGGGTGAAGAATCTTGGCTGCGGAGTAATAGTCTTTGCTAAAAAGTTGAGTACGGAAAGACTGGTCAAAGCCATAAATGAGATCACAAACAAACAATATTCCATTGCAGCAGAGAAATACAGGGAAGAACTTTTAAGGAATGATTTTGAGAAGAATTTTTCGAAAGCTGTAGAATCAATATTTGATAAGTTTAAAAAGTGAATAGTTTTAGGTAAAACCAATTACCTGAATTATTTATCAAATGAAAAATCTACATATAATTACAAACCCTGAAGTTGAAACTAAATTCA
>CALMST010000246.1 GCA_937872315.1 uncultured Ignavibacteria bacterium
GGTTCTTTTATACAGACCAAGCGGATGATCTTGTTGAAATAGTGACAAATGTCCCTATAGTAAGTAAAATATATTTAGATATTAGGAAATAATTTAATTGTCGGAACAGAATTAATCTGTTCCTGCTTTTAATATTACATGATCTGAAATCATAGGCAAGATCCGACAAAGTCTCCTAAAGCGCCCGGTAGAGTCCCGCGATAAAGCTGCGGAGACTCTGCCGGAGACGGAATTTAAACCTGAAGATGCAATTGTGTTTTTTGAACAGAGGTCAAACATATATAAAAATTAGAGAATACAATAAAGCTTGTAATGATTTTGAAAAATCCTATTTGTTAGGAGAAAATAGTGCAAAAGAACTAATTGAGAAATATTATAAATAAATATTTTAAAATCTATTTTTTGTAATGTAAAGCGAGGACAAATAGTTTTCAACAAAAATCAATCATCTGCCGGATTCCTGGTTTCCCGCTTTCGCGGGAATGACAAGTTATCATGATTTACAATATTCAGATAAACCCTTCCATTTATATTTTAAACCAAATTATTTACTTTGCTAAAGATTTTCAAATAAGTTAGACTCACATATTTTCAAATTTGTTTTATAATTTTTAAACTTATATTAAAAGACCAATTGTCCGAATACAAAGTCTCAGCCCGAAAGTACCGTCCGCAGAAATTTTCTGAAGTATCTTCGCAGGATTTCGTCACACAGACATTAAGAAATGCTATCGTTTCCAATAAGATCGCGCATTCATATCTGCTGACCGGACCGCGGGGAGTCGGTAAGACGACCATAGCCAGGATCTTTGCAAAAGCTCTGAACTGCCCAAACGTAAAAGACGGCGAGCCCTGTAATAAATGCGATTCATGCTTAGAGATCACAAATGGTAATCATCCTGACGTATTCGAGCTCGATGCAGCATCCAACAGAGGTATTGACGATGTACGAGCTATTCAGGATGCCGCAAAATTCTTTCCGATAAAAGGTAAGTATAAATTTTTCATAGTTGATGAAGTACATATGCTCACTACTCAGGCATTCAATGCTTTGCTGAAAATACTCGAAGAACCTCCGGGCTATCTTATTTTCATACTTGCAACTACCAATCCTGAAAAGATACCGGCAACAATAGTAAGCCGCTGTCAAAGATTTCCGCTTCAGAGGATAAAGATCAAGGAAATTTCGGACAATATAAAAGAAATCGCTAAAGAAGAAAAAGTTAAGATAGATGATGAATCTGTTTTTCTCATTTCCAAACTCGGTGACGGAGCTCTCAGAGACGCTCAGGGAATTTTCGATATGGCGGTTTCATTCTGCGGTGATAATGTTAAATATGAGGAGTTAAAGAATTTTCTCAACATTCCCGATAAAGAAATCTATTTCAATATTTCCAAATATATAAAAGAAGGTAATGCAAAAGAGATTTTATCATATTTCAACAGCCTGAGCGAAAAGGGTTTTGATCACCAGACTTTTTATAACGGGGTCACCGAACACCTGAGAGATCTTATGATCGTTAACTCTACCGGTAAAACTGATCTACTTGATGAATCGGATACTGTTAAAGAAAAATATTTAGAAGAATCGAAAAATTTCACCTCCGAACAAATACTCCGTTTGATGAAGATACTTTTTGAAGCAGAGAACAGATTCAAATATTCTTCCAGTCAGAAAATACTCCTGGAGGTTTTACTTACCGAACTCTGCAGGGTCAATGCAGATGTCGTAGATCTTTCCGTTATACTTTCGGAAATTGAAGCAGTAAAAAAAAAACCTCAGACCTGAATGAAGATGAACATCCTGCTAAGATAATACCCAGGTCACAAAAAACAGTTGTCAGGGAAAACAACAATACCACCGTAACAGAAACCGGTCAGGTATCAGAAAGAAATAATGACAGTTTTGTCAACGGCATAAATGAGGAAACGATTAATCCGGCTCCTTTGCAAACCGAAAAATCTGTTGATTCCGCCGGCAATTTTCCCGAAGATTCATCTTCAGAAGTATATTCTCAAAAAGAAAAACTTATTATAGACAAATTAAAAGAACTGTTTGATACAGTCGAATATAAAACAAATTAAACCCGGTTAATTTTGAAAAACAAATATTATTCAATTAAAAATAATTTTCTTGCGATAGAGGAAGAATATTCCAATTACAAAGAGTCCGGTATAGTGATCCTTCCCGCGCCATATGAGCAGACCACTTCCTACGGCAAAGGTACAGCCAAAGGTCCTGAAGCTATACTCAATGCTTCACATTATGTGGAATTCTTTGATGAAGAACTGGACCGTGAACTTTGTTTTGAAGAAGGCAACGGCATCTGCTCATTGCTTCCGATTGACTTCAAAAAGAAAAAAGGATGGAAAGCGCTTGATGTGATTTATAAAAGAGTTAAAGAATTAATTGATGACAGTAAGTTTGTTGTGACACTCGGAGGTGAACATTCTATCTCAACTGCTCCCATCAAAGCTCATTTTGATTCATTTGAAGATCTTACAATTCTGCATTTTGACGCACATTCAGATCTCAGGGATGAATATGAAGGCTCAAAATTTTCACATGCATCATTTGCATCAAGAGTAGCGGAGTTTACAACGGATATTACGCAGGTTGGAATCCGGGCTCAATGCAAAGCCGAATATGATTTTATAAAGGAAAAGAAAATAAATACATTTTTTGCATTTGAAATTAAAAACGGTGATCACGGAATTTACTGGCAGAAGAAAGTTTTAGATACCCTAAATAAAAATGTCTATATCACTTTTGATGTGGATTATTTTGATCCTTCGATAATGCCTTCGACAGGCACACCCGAGCCAAACGGTTTTTTATGGGATGAGACTATGAAACTTCTGAAGATGGTCGGATCAAGAAGAAATGTAGTCGGATTTGATGTGGTCGAACTCGCGCCAAGAAAAAATTTTCCGTATCCGGATTTTCTTACTGCTAAACTGGTTTATAAGATGCTGAATTATTTCAGGAAATGATCCTCTCACCGGCTTTGTCCCGGATACCCTGCATCAGTTCAGCAAAGAGATCTTAAGTTTATATTGTGATAAGGACTTCAAAAGAATCGGTTTAATCCGGCAGGCGGTTTTGACTTTGTTGACCAAAAAATTTTCCGAAGGGATAGCTATATAAAAATTTTTGTGCAAATTCTTTGGAACATCAACACCACCGTAGGCTCTGAAACCCAGAAATCCAGTAACTAAATTGAATGTACCCGGAGTAAAATTGAAAAAAGCTATAGAATCAGAGAAATATGTAATTCAGGTTCAACATAAAAGAAAAAGGTATTAGGGCGCAGGATTGGCTGCAATCCATAAGTTTTTTTTAATTCGTATAATGGAATACCCGGCAAAATGAGGATATTCAGGTTTAATGATTTAACAATTATTTCAGAAGTATCATTCGTTTTATGTCCGTAAATTCACCCGCATACAGTCTGTAAAAATACACACCGCTTGAAAGGATTCTGTCACCGCTTTTTGCTGAAAAATTTACTGAATAATTTCCCGGCGCCTGCTTTTCATTGACAAGCGTGGCGACCTCATTTCCAAGAATATCCGTGACAATTAATCTTACATTCTGCTTCCCGCCGTTTACATCTGAAGGTATTGTATAATTGATTACAGTATTAGGGTTAAACGGATTCGGATAATTCTGTCCCAGAAAATATCCGCCGGCGATGTTTAAATTATTGTTGTTAATGCCAACTGATTTTCCGGTTTGCAGAACAAACAGACCACCGGTCATATCTGATGCTGCAATTTTTCCGGACGGGAATTTATATACTCCCCAGCATCCGAGATAGCTGTTACTGTTTGATGCAGGGTAAGTATCATACCATGCGATCTCTACCGGTGCAGCAGGATCTGAAACATCAAGAACTCTCACACCGGCAGTATAATGAGCGATAACGGCAGTGTCACCATAGACTTCTACATTATGAACAATCGAAGTATTAATGTTTGTCGGCTGCCAGGTCGCAACCTGCGTAACACTTGTCAGATCTTCAATATTCCATACTTTCAATAATCTGGGAAGAGCTCCCACTTCATCCGTTGAAAATAAGAATCTTCTGTCACCTGAAATTGCCGAGTTATGCGGTGACGGATTAGGAAGATTTAGCCATTGTGAAATTGTCTTAAGACTATCCTTATTCCTTGCGTCAATTACTGAAACATTACCGTCATAAATATTCATTGCATATATTGTGTCTCTGAGTACACGGCAGTCATGAACATACCTTGTATTCCATTTACCTCTTAGTACGGGATTTTCCGGATCTGCTGAAAGATCAAGTACGGCTATTCCCTGTCCGAAGGATGCGTTACACCCGTTCAGATAAAGATATGGTCCTTCCTGAGAGATCGTGTGGGTGGAACGGTGACCCTGAGGAGTATATTTTTTTACAAAGATCACTGTATCAGGAAGATACTGCAGATCATAAATCTCTATTCCGCTTGTATCGGCTTCGGATACCACATATGCGTAATGGGAATAGACCTTCATCTCTTTCCATAGAACACCCTGATCGGGATTTGCTGTATTTATATTTGTAGGGAAAAAATCCACTTCATATATATCAGCCGAATCGGAAATATTATAAAAAGACGTTCCCATAGTACCACCGAGAATTGCATACTCCTTTCCGTCCGGAGCTGCATAACCCCAGATAGCTGCGTAATCCCAGGGGGCATTGAATTGTGATGGAACGGGATGAAGATCCAGATTACTTAGAAGCTGCATATTATTGTCAGGGAGTTGCGCGGATACAGAAGAAACAGTAAACATAAAAAGTAAAAGGTATAAAATTTTTTTCATTGGGATAAGATTAATAAGTTACCGCCGCAGCGGATGGTTTTTTGATTAACTGGTTAATATAGTAATAAATATTGTAATAGATAGATAGTTCGTTTACCGGGAAAAAATGTTTCAGATAATTTATTTTTTAAACCTTTGGAAATACATTTTGTCAAACTAACGAATTCGAATTCGAAACAGATTTATCAATTCACAGATCCAGCAAAAATTAAATTTTAAATTTTATAAAAGGAAAATAAAAATGAACGGTTTAAAAAGATCTGCAATATTTACAGCCATAAGTTTTATTTTCATGGTATCCGTTTATCTCAGTGGTTGCAATGACAATAACATAACGGACAATTCATCCATGACGGATGATGAATACATACGTACGCTTGCCATCAACACTGCATTCAGCACCGATGCAGATGATGACGAAAATCTGTTTGCCAGTGAAGTATTTGATTTTGATTCAGAAGGACCTGTCAGCGATGATCCGGGTTTTGACATACCAATGGATTCAGTTTTGAAATGGGGAAGAAGGATCCTTGATGTGAATGTAAATGCAGAGATCACTAATATAGGTGACACAATAAAGAACGTTATGGTCACAAGAACAGTCTCCGGGAATTTTATTGTGATTGGATATATTAACGGTATCTTAGATTCCACGGTCAAACCATTTACGCAGCAGCAAAGGAGAATAATCAATTTTAAGAGAACCAACAGACACAATAATCCGAGATTAAACTGGAGAGTTTACGAATATTCAGCAATTGACGGTAACACAACAACCCCACAAACAGGAAAAGATAACATCATAATAAACAAAGTAGAGTTTTACAGAAATAACGAACTTGTTAACACTTTAATCGGACCTGATTTTACAATAAATTTTTTTACAGCGGGATTTTTTGGCGGTCATAATATGTATGAAGCAGACGGAGGTGAAAGTTTTAAAACCAGAGTTTATCTGACTAGTAACCAAAGCGATACCGATATCGTATCTTACCACTGGCCACGCAATTCAAACGGACATCACAGGGTTAGATTTGATCTGGTATCAGAGACGCCTAGCGGAAACGGATTTGACAGGGTTTATGAAAAGACAATTGAGATATTTAATCAGCACAGACACGGCAGACACAATGCATTCATAAGCGCAAATACAAGGAGCTCTTTGTTTGATAATGATCCGAATCTGTTTTCATCTACATATCTCGGATTTCCATACAGAGTAAGATAAATAAAAGCATTTAATACAGGAATCAAAACCTCCTGAATATACTTCATACCGGAACGGCTTAATAAAGCCGTTCCCTTTGGTTTAGGGCAAATCTTTAAGCATTTCGAAACAATTGCCTTTCAAATTTACATCTCTGCACAAAAACATTTTTCATATAACTGAAGAATCTACTTGATTGGGAAAAACGAACTCTATACATATGTCTAATCAAATTGAGGGAGTCGTAAAATGAAAAAACCGATTTATTTTATTATAGCATTAATTCCATTTCTCTTTAGTTCCTTTGTAAATTCACAGTCAACCGTTTCCATAAGACTTGGACCATCTTCCGGTCAGGACTGTCTTGTACTTTCAAATTTCCCGAATACAGCATTTCCCGAACATTCCGATCTTGCAGGTCTTGCGGGGACAGTGCAGGGTATTTATTATGCCGGACGTTCTTATTTTAGATTCGATCTGTCTGAAATCCCTTCTGACTCAAACGTCATAGATGCAAGACTTTCTCTGTTTGCAAATCCAAATCCTTCAAACAATACACACGATGGATTAAACAGGTCATATATCAGAAGTGTAACGACTCCATGGATAGATGCAGACGTTACATTTGATAATCAACCTGATTTTACTCATGCTAATGAAGTAGTTCTCGAACAAAGCAATTCTCCGTATGAGGATTATACTAACATTGACGTAACAGAGATTGTTAGGCAGATGGTAAGCGAACCTGAGAATAACCATGGATTTATGCTGGCTTTAAGACTTGAAGGTATTTACAGAAGCATGAATTTTGCTTCAGGCGAGTGTCCGGATATTTCAAAAAGACCTTTGCTGGTAGTTACATACGGTACTATATCAGGTATTCAGAATATTTCATCAGGAATACCTGCTGAATTTAACCTATATCAGAATTTTCCTAATCCGTTCAATCCTGTTACCAGTATAAAATTTGATGTTGCAGGAGCAGCAATTACAAAGATAGGAGTTTATGACGAACTTGGGAAAGAGGTATCTGTTCTTGTTAATGAAAGTTTAAATCCGGGCAGCTATCAGGTTCAGTGGGACGGCAGTAGATTCAGCAGCGGTGCATATTATATCAGAATGGAATCTGATAATGTTCTTATTACTAAAAAAATTGTTCTGCTTAAATAATGATTCAATATTTTTTGTTATTTCTAAAGGTGATCTAAATTCTTAGATTACCTTTTTTATTTCATACAATACTATACAATACTAATAAATGTGCGGCATACTTGGCGTTTTAAATTTCGATGATGAGAATGTTGATCTGAGGTCGTTTCAGAATGCCCTCAACATTATAAAACACAGGGGTCCTGATGATGAGGGCTATGCTTTATTCAATACAAAGGATAAGTCTTTTGAAGAAAGGTACGGCGAGACTTCAAAGATAAGAAAAGGCAGTCACATTCTTTCAGAATCAGATAAAACTCTCAATCTTGCATTCGGATTCAGACGGCTTTCAATAATTGATCTTTCGGTAAACGGACATCAGCCTTTTTTTAACAATGACAAGAGCATCAGCATTATATTCAACGGGGAGGTTTATAATTATATAGAGATCCGCGAAGAACTGATCTCGAAAGGATATAAGTTTCAAACAGGTACCGATACAGAAGTAATATTAAACTCATATATTGAATGGGGTGAGGAATGTCTCGGCAGATTCAATGGAATGTGGGCGATCGCTCTTTATGATATGCGGAAGAATGTTCTATTCTGTTCGCGTGACAGATTTGGCGTGAAACCGTTCTATTATTATAAAGATGATAAGACATTCATTTTTGCATCAGAGCTGAAAGAGATCATCGAATATTTCAGAACTGATCCTTCATTCAAAAAAGTACTTAACAAAGATATAGTCTATGATTATCTGATAAATAACTTTGCCGATCATACAGAAAATACATTCATAAAGAATATAAAACATCTGCTGCCTTCACATTACATAAGGATTCAGGGAAATGATTTCAATATTAAAAAATATTTTTCACTGGATGTAAACAGGGATATGGGAAAATATGATGAGAGAAGTTTTCTGAATATAAAGAAGAATTTTTCAGAACTAATGCACGATGCAGTAAGACTGCGGCTCCGGGCGGATGTCCCTTTAGGCACTTGTCTCAGCGGTGGTCTGGACTCTTCCACTATAGTTACGATCATCAATAACATTCTGAAAAAAGACGGTGTGAACAATCTGAATCAGACAGGTGAGAGACAAAAATCCTTCTCTGCTGTATATGATGACGCAAGATATGACGAGCGAAAATTCATAGAAGAAATAGTAAGAGTTACAAACTGTGATTCGCATTATGTTTATCCGGACAGAAAAGATCTTGAAGAAACGGATTTCCTTTTGAAAGATACTGATGACTTTATTTACCAGCTTGACGAACCTCTGATCAGCACTTCACCCTATGCCCAGTATAATGTCATGCGGCTGGCAGGTGAAAATAATGTAACTGTGCTGCTTGATGGTCAGGGAGGCGATGAGACTCTCGGCGGCTATGAGGTTTATTTCGGATTTCAGTATTCGAATCTGTTCAGAAACGGTGAATACTTTACACTGGCTTCAGAACTGATGAAAAATTTCAGCAAAGGCATGGAGATCTCTTTCAGAGGTCTGAAGTATTTCAGGAATTTAAAGAATAAAAATTTAAAGAGTCTTACAAGCGAATATTATAATCAGGATTTTTTAATAAGCCAGTCGGGTAATAACATTCTTAATTACAGAACTTCCGGTAATCTGAATCTTAAGCTTTATGAGGATCTGAATCAGTATATACTTCCGGTTCTACTTAGATACGAAGACAGAAATGCCATGAAATTTTCGATCGAATCAAGAACCCCTTTTCTTGATTACAGGCAGGTCAAACTATTGTTTGAAACTGAAGGAATTTACAAAATACACAACGGCTGGAGCAAATGGATATTAAGGAATGCAATGAAAAACATTGTTCCGGACAACGTAGTCTGGCGCCGCGATAAAAAGGGTTTCCCGACTCCCGAAAGGCGATGGATGAAGATCCTTAAACAGGAATTCATCAAAATACTGGACGAGGATAAAGACGGTCTCGGAGAGTATATTGATATCTCTTCATTAAAAAAAAATTATGACAGTATTAATTCAAATGATGATATCAAATCTAATTTTTTATGGAAGATTTACAACTTTGCAAAATGGAAAAAGATGTACGGAGTCGATAGTTGATAGTTAAAAGTTAGATGTTGAAATCTGAAATTTAGATAAAACATAAAACCGAAATATTTCCCTTCCTCTGATTTACAATTTCAGCTCAAAGCCGTAAAAAGGATCGGTATAAACGGGATTATCAATACGTTCTTTTAAACCATAAACAGAAAGAAAGAAAAATTGCCCGCCGGTGATGAATTATCTGAAAATCAACATTAAAAAATTTTCTTTTTTACAAATATTTTGGAAATGTATTTAAAAAAACGATTGACTGCGAATTTAACATTTCATTAAATTACAATAAATCAGTTAACCGGCTTTCAGAAGTGTTAAGAATATAAAGTTTTAATGAAAATTGCCGGTAAATACAAACCATTAAATTAATTATTAATAAAGAATTGTATTTATAAACTCATAGTAGTATTTTTGGAAAATTAAATAATCAAATTTCGAAATGAGAACATCTACAGGTAAAATACTCTTTGTTGTATTATTATTGATTGCATCAACTAATTTCTACGGATGCGGTTATAACAAACTGGTAACCATGGAAGAAGGCGTTAACTCAGCCTGGTCACAGGTGGAAAACCAGTATCAGAGAAGAGCTGATCTTATCCCGAATCTGGTGAGCACGGTTCAGGGATCTGCAGATTTTGAAAAAAGCACACTTACCGAAGTCACTGACGCAAGAAGCAAAGTCGGACAGATGAAGCTAAGCGCTGATGATCTAAGCGATCCGCAGAAATTTCAGGCATTTCAGCAGGCGCAGGATCAGCTATCAAGCGCATTATCAAGACTTCTTGTAGTTTCGGAAAACTATCCGAATCTGAAATCAAACGAAAATTTTTTACAGCTTCAGTCACAGCTTGAAGGCACTGAAAACAGGATATCAGTAGAGAGAAGAAGATTTAATGAAATGGTGCAGAGTTATAATTCGGAAGTAAGAAGCTTTCCGACATTAATTTCAGCAAAGATATTCGGATTCAAGGAAAAGGAGTATTTTAAATCAGTATCCGGAAGCGAGAAAGCTCCTGATGTAAATTTTGATTTTGATAAGAAAGACGGAAAATAGAACAGGTTAATTTAACACAATATAAAATTTAACGGATAATATTTTGCAGGCAGTAATCATGGCAGGCGGTTTCGGTACAAGGCTCAGACCTTTGACTAACAACATTCCGAAACCAATGGTACCGATAGTCAACAAACCAATACTTGAGCATATCATAAATCTTCTGAAAACACATTCAATAAAAGATTATGTCGTGCTCCTGTATTTTATGCCTGACAAGATCCGTGATTATCTTGGAGACGGAAGAAAGTTCGGGGTAAAGATAAAGTATATAGTTCCGGGCGAGGATTTCGGAACTGCCGGAGCAGTAAAATTATCCGAAAAATATATTAAAGATAAATTCATTGTCATAAGCGGAGACGTATTAACGGATTTTAATCTTACCGGACTTTCAGATTTTCATAAGAAAAAAAATACAATAGCCACATTATCATTATACAGTTCGAAGAACCCGCTTCAGTACGGAATAGTACTCACTGACAAAAAAGACCGGATAGTAAGATTTCTGGAAAAGCCATCTTCATCGGAAGTTTTCTCAGATACAATTAATACTGGCATTTATATTTTCAACAAAGAAATATTCAACTACATACCGCCCGGGGAGAATTATGATTTTTCAAAAGATCTTTTCCCGCAGCTGCTTGAGAAGAAGATCCCGATTTTCGGATGCAAAACAAAGGGTTACTGGAGAGATGTCGGTAATCTTGAAGAGTATATAGACGCAAACATGGATACGCTTAAAGGCAGGTTAAGCTATATTAAAGGTACAGATAAGAAAGGTAACTGCATCAGCAAGACTGCCAGGATAGACAAGAAAGCAATTATTGAAAATAGTATAATAGGCGATAAAGTAGTGATAGGCAAAGGTACTGTAATAAAAAACACAGTTCTCTGGGATAATGTTAAGATCGATATAAATTCAAATCTTTTGTATGACGTGGTCGGAAGTTCATGCAGGATCGGTTCAAACACGAAGATAAATGATTATGTATTCATAGGTAATAATTGCAACATAGGAAAAAATGTGTTCATCAGTTCTAGCATAAAGATCTGGGATAAAAAAGATATAGAGAACAACAGCAAAATTACGCGAAGCGTTATTTATGATGATAAATTCTTCAGCGATCTGTTTACTGATTCAAGAATATCCGGGTTGTCTAATCTTCAGATCAATCCCGAGTTTGGCGCAAAGCTTGGTTCTGTTTACGGCACTTCAATAGGTCAGGGGAATAAGATATTAATAGCCCGTGACAGCGATTTTATATCGAACATGATAAAGCGATCAATAACAAGCGGCATAATGTCAGCCGGAGTGAATGTAATTGATTCACAGGTAATACCGATACCTATTCTAAGACAGGAGCTTAAAAGCGGACAAGGCGCAGGCGGAATTTTTGTAAGGAAAGCTCCATTCAACAAAATGTTTACGGACATAATATTTTTTGATAATGACGGAAGGGACCTTTCAGGAAACAAGACAAAAACTCTTGAAAAGATATTTTTCAGTGAGGAGTATCAGAGAGCTGATTACAACAAGGTTGGTTCGCTGACATTTCAGGAGAGAACAAACGAAAAATACAAAAGACATTTCCTTAATTGTCTTGATCTGCCGGCATTAAGAAAAAGAAAGTTTCATCTGGTGATAGATTACGCTTACGGAATAGCCTCAACCATTTTTCCAAATATTCTCGGTGAATTTAATTGTGAAGTAGTATCACTCGCAGCGCATCTTGATACTGAAAAGTTAACACGGACTGAAGAAGAATTCCGCAGTTCACTTAATCATTTATCTTATGTTGTAAAATCGCTTCATTATGACATAGGATTCATGATAGATGCAGGCGGTGAAAAAATATGGCTGATCACAAAAGAAGGTAAAATACTTGAAGGGGACAGGTTCCTTGTACTAATTCTTAAGATGTTCCTGATGGTGACGGATAATGTAAAGAAAATAGCTGTGCCTGTTCAGGTGACCCACGAAGTGGACATAGTGGCGAAAGAATTCGGTGTGGAAGTCTTAAGAGTAAAAGATGCGCATTATTCGATGATGAAAGCCTGTGATGATCCGGAGGTAAGTTTTGTAGGTGGTAACCGCGGAGGATTTTTGTTTCCTGACTTTTTATATTCAACAGACGGAATGTTTTCTGTCGCGAAGATACTGGAGCTAATTGCATTAAGCAATCAGTCACTGGACAAATTGAATAAGACCACACCCAAACTTGTGAAATTAAAAGAAAATATTTTATGCACCAAGGAAGAGAAAGGGACTATTTTGAGAAAGTTCATGGAAGATACAGTTCAGTATAAACAGGAGCTGATAGACGGAGTTAAGATATTTATCAACCGGGACACCAATGTTTTATGCATTCCCGATAAGGATAAAAATCTTGTTCATTTGAATGTAGAATCAGCATCCGAAAAAAATTCAAAACAGCTGATGAAAGAGTTTAAGAAAATGATAGAAGGGTATGTAAAAAAGGATTAAGTATTTTTAAGAATTATTAACTTTATACAGAATTATAAAAATTTTACAAAATGAAGATTAGTGACATATTAAATGAAAAAGTAATATCAGTAGATCTGGAATGTGCGGATAAAGATGATGTAATAAACAAGATGGTTGACCTGGCTTCCGGATCAGGCTTAATGCTCGATATTGAAAAAGTCAGAGAATGTGTGTTCGATAGAGAAAAACTTGTATCCACCGGTGTCGGGAAAGGATTTGCGATCCCTCACGGAAAGACAGACGAAATAAAAGACATTGTTGCAGCTTTTGCTGTTTTAAAAGATCCGATAGATTTTGATTCAATAGATCTCGAACCTGTACAATTTGTATTTCTGATAGTAGGCAAGGAAAGCCTTCTTAACGCTCACATTAAACTCCTTAGCAGAATTTCAAGACTCATGAATAAAGACGAATTCAGGGAAAAGCTTGAAGAAGCAAAGTCTCCTGAAGAAGTTCTCAAAATTTTCACAGAAGAAGAAGCAACAAGTTTTGAAAATTAATTTCAACATCTTTAAGCATTTTCAAATCAGCTGAATTGTTTTTTCTGATTTTCTTATTCTTTAGAAATAGAAATGAAAATTCCACTGGAACTCATTATTCTTTTTCTCGGGATCTTCTATCGGAAACCTCACCATTAATTCTGTTTCAAATCCATAAAACGGGAACAATCCAACCCCGCCGCTTATTCTTTGTATATGATCTCCCGTAATATCCCGATTCTTGTCGTAATATTCATACTGACCTCTTACTTCCACTCCTTTTACTGCAATGACATTCAGCTCTGCATATCCAAACAGACTCCTTCTCAAAGGCAGATCTGAAGTATTCTCCTGAAAATCAATTTCCCCAAGAAATGCTATCCGCTTTATTACACCAATACGAGTATATCCTCCATAAGCCTGATTTACGGCAGTGATAGTCTGCGTTCCGGATGTATCACGTGTATTGTGTGGGTTATTAAAAAATGAAGCGCCTATGTTTACATTAAAATTATTTTTGCTGAATCCGAAGTTTGCGTCAGTATTAGCTACAAACATCTTATGAGGATCACGTCCAAGAAAATCGAGATCCATTGGATTATACAATCCTATATTCATCGAAAACCATTCCGGTGAAATGCCCAATTCAAAACCGGTATTGTTATTATAAGGAGCTCCCCATAAATATTGACGCTGATATGCTCTGTGCTCGACTATCTTGATCCCGTAATTCGGTTTATAAACCCCTACTTTAAAATATGTATTTGCGGGAAGATTTGAAATCATCCCGTACACTTCATAATCTGCTTCTATACCCGGTATCTCGAGACCTGATGTTATGAATACACTTACTATCTTGCTTAGCTGAGCATTGAGATACAGATCTCCCTGCATAGCGAGAAATGAATTATAGTTAGCTGCGCCTTCTACTTCATTATCAACCTGAGCTACGCGAACGTCGCCTCCCACCGTTATGTCTTTTGTGATCTTGGGCGAGAACTGAGTTTTGCCTGCTATTTTCCGGAACATATCCATGTTCAGATTGCTTTTTGCATAACCCGTACCTCCGCTGTTTCTCATAGTTCCGCCCGTAGGATCCACATGACAGTCCATGCATTTATCACCTGTATATGCGGCAAACCTCGGATAAGCCTGAAGATCATTCATTGAGATTCCAAATAAAGAAATCAATAGAATTAAAAATAATAATGTATTTTTTTTTCTCATAATAGTGGTTTAGTTTATGATTAAAATTAATTTTGAAATGATAATACTTTTAAATTATTTCGTGATCTTTACTTTACCTTTATTTACCGAACCTCTGAAGACAGAATATCTCCATTCACCAGATACTGAACTGCTGCGGATCTTCATATTCCAGAAAACATTAGCATCGGCAATCCGCGGATTCGTGTTAATGAAAACAGTATTGCTGTCCTGAATCACATTCCCGTCAAAAGTACCGTCCATTACACCAAGCGCAATAAAATCTTTCTGATAAACATTTACAATATCGTAAATACCTGAAATGTCATTGACCAAATAATCCTTAACGGTTAAGTTTCCGTCAAGTATCTTATTACCAATACTGTCAGTCATTACAAATTTATATTTGCCTTTTCCGAAAACGAAAGGTTTCTTTTCAGAACCTGATGAGCAGCCGATCGTTACAGTCATAGCAGTGATAAGAAGAAAGTAAATTAAATTTTTCAATAGTATGAGGTTATTTTATGAAAACCATTTGTTTTGTACCGATCACTCTGCCGTTTGACTCAAGCGTATAAAAATACATTCCGCTTGATAAATTATACGATGATGTATTGAATACTACTTCATAAAATCCGGGGGTATAATTATTTTTAACAAGCTCTGTAATAAGTCTTCCGCCAATGTCATATACCTTTAAGGAAACTTCACCATCAGCAGGTATTGCAAATCTGATCTTTGTAGATGGATTGAACGGATTTGGATAATTCTGATCGAGATCATAAATTACCGGCGCTTCAGAAGAGTTCAGAAGTCTGTCAAGACATGCCGCCTGGGCATATCTCAATCTGATCGTATCACCCGGAAGCGGACCAAATCCTGAGGCAAGATTAATCCCACCGCCCTGCGCAGTTGTCCAGAGATGACAGTAACTCATAATTGTACCGATCCTTGCCCTGATCTGATTTTCATTAAAACAATTACCTTCAGCATAATAGCATGAATCGATCGCGCCAATAAATCCTCCTACGGGCCACACACATGAATGAGTATGTCTTGAGCCCATACTGTGCCCCATCTCATGAGTAACGACATTGACAGTCCATGAATATGCGGGATAATTACTGTAGCTTGTTTCAATATTACTGAATGCAAATCTGCCGGCAGAATCAGTGCTGTTATATTCAGTACATAAAACCCTTATCCATGCTATACCGCCGAGATTACTTTCGCGGGTGGAAAGAAGATGCCCGAGATTGCCCTGGAAGTTGTCCTGATTGTTAGCACCGAAATTAAGCAGTATCTGATATGAATCATCCATGTTTCTGTAAGGATCGTCAGACGGCCAGTAAGCCAGCGAAGAGATCTGAAAAGGAATGGATTCATTCTGATAAATTGTCATAACGGAGTTAAACATACCCGTAATAAAATTTTCCAGTAACTCCAAATCCTGACCTGCATCAAGATACATCTGGTAATCAGCTTCAAAATAAACTTTAACAGGAAGACGCGCTGCAGGATTGTCCCCGGTTGAATTATATTGAGAATTAATCTTACTTTCATCCATAGCTCTTACAAGCTTCTCTCCATATTCTTCAGATCTGCAGTTAAACTCATTCCGGATTTTCATATCGGCATCATTATAAAAAATATAATTCTCAGAATATGAGTTGTCGCTATTCTTTATTGAACCCAGAACATAATTTCCGTTTTCATCTGATAAGACTGCCATTACAAAATCTCTGAAGATACTAACTGAAGCCATTGAATTTGGAACACCTTTTATGACGCCGGTATAATGAATTCCGTGATTGATCTTATCAGTTTGAATTTCAGAAGTGAGTTTGTTTTTCAGCTCATATTCATCTGCGAGCGGATAGGACCTTGATAATTCAAGTTCCAATTTTGAATCTTCACCCGTTGGGATCTGAAACAGTATTTCAGTATTTTCATCTTTTAATAAATTCCTGACAGAGCTTTTCTTTAATTTTAAAAGTACCGAATTGGAAACAAATGAAGAAGTATTATTGCTTTCATCTGTATTTTCTGTAAATGAGAATAATTTTACTTTTTTGAGATTGGAAGTGCTTCCATTGTTATTGATTTCTCCGGAATATGTTATAGACGGACTTAATGTAAATAGAGTAATTATTGTAAATATTAATAGTAATGTCAGAATAACTGATTTGTGAGTTTTCATTTGACTGCCTCCGAGGAATTATTCTGAACGCCCTCTGATCTCTTGCCTGTATTATTCTTTGCTGCGGTTACTTTTTCGTAAAACAAATTTCTTGATACATTGACTCCGTAAAGATTCAGTTTCTGATCATTGTCATCAAATTCATATTCATACTGAAGTGAAGTCTGGTCATAAAACAGTTCGGCGCCGGATACAGAATAATCTCTCAGTATCGGCTGTCCTTCCGGACATGTAAGCTCTGCTACTCCGTCAGCTCTGAACACAACATTCTCCTGAGGGCAAATGTCCTGAAGAGCGCCTGTCTGCTCTATAAGAGTCCAGTTACCGACAAATTTCTCCGGAGCAGGTTCTTCGTTGTTAAGTAAATTATTACAATCGGAAGATAAAATCGGGAATGATACCAAAATAAGGATCAATATAAATCTTACAGCACTTATCCTTTTATTTAAATATAAATTTGAATAGAAAAGATGATTTATTCGCATTTCCAAACTGGTTTTTAATTTAAGTTAAATTAAAAATACTAATCTACAATTGCAAGAATTAATATTAACTGAAATGTAGGAATGAAAGGTTGTACAGTTTTGCTATAACATTAAATCCGTAAACTCAAACTTGCTTCCGTCAAAGAGTCCTTTATCACTAAGTTTCAGCTGTGGAATTACCAGTAATGCCATAAAAGACAAACTCATAAAAGGAGCTCTCAGATTTGTGCCAAGTTTTTTTGCTGATCTATCCAAAGCGGTATATTTTTCCGCAGTCAAATAGCCGTCTTCATTTGTCATTATACCGGCGACCGGTAAAGGCAGTGAATCCGTAACTCCGTCTGAGGAAATGCTAATCCCTCCTTTGTTGTCAATTATCGCATTCACGGCATTGCAGATATCTTCATCAGATACTCCGACGGCAATTATATTATGAGAATCATGAGCTACACATGATGCAATCGCGCCTTTCACCAGTCCGAAATTTTTTATAAAAGCTATGGCAGGTTTACTGTTAGTGTATCTCTCGACTACAGCTATTTTCAAAATGTCATTATCAGGATCAGATATAATTTTTCCGTTTACAATATTTGCGGGAAGATGAAGTTCGCCCGTAATGAGCTGTCCGTCAAGCGCTTCAATTACTCTGATATCTTCTGTATTTTCTCCTGCAGAGACCTCAAAATCTGAAGGTTCTTTAAGAGAAGTGTTAAAATGATTAATAACTTTCTCTTCGACTCTTGCAATAAGACTTTTACCGTTTTCAGATACAAGTTCACCGTTTATATATGTCTTCAGTACTTTGAATTCTTTCAGATCCTTTACAACAATAAAATCCGCATCATCGCCTTCTCTTAAAATTCCTGTGTTCAGTCCGTAATGCTCAACAGGATTTATGCATGCGCATTTCAGCACATCAAACAAATGATAACCCAGGGTAACTGACCTTGCAACTATCCTGTCAATCTGCCCTTCAACGAGATCATTAGGATGTTTATCGTCACTGCAGAACATAACATTATCGGAATGGTCTTTAATAATAGTATGAAGAGCTTCATAATTTTTTGCTGCTGAACCTTCACGTATAATTATCTTCATACCGAGACTCAGTTTCTCAAGAGCTTCATTCAGAGAAAAGCATTCGTGATCGGTTGAGATACCGTGTGAAATGTATTTCTTTGCATTCTCTCCCATGAGTCCCGGCGCGTGTCCGTCAACCGGTCTGTCTAAATCTTTCGCAACTTTTATTTTTTCCAGAACCATCTGATCATTATAAATAACACCCGGATAGTTCATCATCTCGCTGAGATAACAAAGTCCGTCTTTTTCAAATAATTCTTTAATGTCTGAAGCTGTGATCTCTGCTCCGGCAGTTTCAAAAACAGTGGCGGGCACACATGATGGAGCGCCGAAATAAAATTTGAACGGCACTTTCTTTCCGTTATTGATCATATATCTGATGCCTTCCATCCCCAGAACGTTGGCTATCTCATGAGGGTCAGAAACGGTTGAAACCGTTCCGTGAACTACAGCCATCCGCGCAAACTCCGACGGTATAAGCATCGAACTCTCCACATGCACATGAGCATCAATGAATCCCGGCATTATATAAGTATCATATTCATTTTCATTCTTTTCTATTTTTATGATCTTCGAATCTTTCACTGTGACAGTTCCGGGATAGATCTTTCGGTTGAGGATGTCCACTATGTTGCCGGAAATCCGGAATGAGTAATTGTTCATTTGTAATAATTAATTCTTTAATTGAATCGGTAAATATAAAAGTAACTGGTTTTAATAGTAATACAATTTTGGAAAGGTATCATTAGGATTTTTCTTAGCGCAGAGGAGCAGAGAAGCGGAGGAATTTATGTTCAGATAGCTTTTGAATAAATAACTACTGCTCACTTGTGATAATAAATTTTCACCTTAAGTTTTTATTTCACTTCATACTTTCGTGACCATGAAATAATTAATGGGGTAAGAATTGCTGTCGGTAAAAGCCAGACAACTACACCAGGCAATTCTACGGGTGAGTATTTCGCATTAACTACTAAAAATGCTGTAGTCGCCGCAATATAAGCGCCTGTCATACGCTGCAGATGCGCGAGCAGCCAGTAATTTTTTGCTTTCGCTTTTCCTTTATAATTATCAAAGTCGGATTTTACAAAGCTCAGCCCTACTCCGCCAAACACGATGAAAACTATACCAAAATAATTTTGAGCAATTAAATTTTTTATGCCGAGTCCGATAAATAAAAGTCCTGCGAGCAGCATACTGGCAGTTATAATTCGGTCAATTATTGCCGGTCGCCGGTCACTTCCCAAAAGTTTTATGTAAATATACCGATAACCGGTCCCGACCATATAAATTGTAAAAACGCCAACCATAAATAAAAAATAATTCGGATGCATTACGGAAAGTACCAAAGCAGAAAATCCTGCTGTCAGCATTCCCCAGGTGAAAATTTTTCCGGTCAGTTTATGTTTCTTATCACCCTTTTTCCGCACAAGATTTATTGTCCCTGTAAAGAGTCCGACACTTCCGCCCATGATGTGCAGAGTTAAGAATATTTTGAATAAGATGTCCATAAAATTTATTTTTTAAAAGTTTCTACTGATTTTTTGTGGCACTTGAAAGGCAGGACTTTTAGCAATAAACCTGATTTGAAAAAAATAAACTTTATTAACCATAAAACTGTCTTTGGTACAGAAAATCCCGCATTTTGGGAAGGTGATGTCAGCGTTTCATAGTTATTGTTTTTCCACTATATAATTCAGCTCAGTCACTCCGCAATAAAATTGCCGGGTAGTCAATAGTTTTAATTTTATTTTGTCCTTTATGTCCTTGAACAATGGAATGCCTCGTCCAATAATAACCGGATTAACAAACAGCCAGTAACCGTCAATTAAGTTTTGTTGCATAAGTGAATGAGTTGCTGTCGGGCTGCCAAAAAGCAAAATGTCTTCACTCCCCTGTCGTCTTATCTCATTTATTCTATCCGAAAGGTTGTCGCTGATAATTTCTGTGTTAGTCAAACCCTCGCCTTCCATTGATCTTGATAAAACAACTTTGTGAACTTTGGCATACCACTTCGAATGATCAATGTCATGTTTGGTTGCATTCGGCTTGTCTGCTGCCGTAGGCCAGTAATTTTCCATCATCTGAAAAGTTACACGTCCATATAAAGCCGTATCGCCTTCGCTTATTCTCTTACCGACATGATCAAAAATTTCTTCATTAATATTGATCCAGTCCATTTCTCCGTTTGGTCCTGCTACAAAACCGTCAAGAGATATGTGCATAAATGAGATTATTTTTCTCATGTAGTTTTAATTTTATGTTTAATATGGTTGTAATTAGTTGGATTTTACAATTGTCAAAAGTTCGCTTACAAAAATTGATGCCGGTGAAATTCATTTTGCATGGTTGGCTTTGGATATTCATTTTTATTCATACTGATTCATTTTTACAATGCTTGTAAAGTATGCATTCACAATATTTTATTCAATTATATTTTCGATTTTATTTTCAAAAATTATAAGAGATGACGTGTATGGATTCCCGCCCGGAGCACTCTGTCTGAAAACGTTAGGTTTGCCTAAAAGTCTCCAGGTCTAAAAGTCTCAAAGATAAAATCCTTCAAAATGCTCTTCTTTAAGCCTTCGAATCTTTGAGGCAGATTTACTTGAATTGTTTTCGGTCAGTCTGAAACATGCGGGAATGACAAAAATAGAGCACCGGTTTTTCTAATACCATGTATGCGGTAAGTTTTTTTATTTATCTGGCAAGCCCCATTTTTCAACTAATTCAGCATTCAATCCGCCTTCTTTTCCGTTTGGTTTTCCTGTTCCTGTTTCAATAAAATTTTTCAAACTTCCTTGTATATAACTTGTCCAGGCATCATTGCAAACGTTGTAACATTCGTATTCCGGCACTAAGCCTTCATGAGTAAATACTATTTTGGTTTTGTTTCCTTCAGTCGATAAATCAAAAATCAGTTTGGTATTAATCCATTCTGTTTTGTCTTTTGTAAAATTAAATTCATTGTCTGTTACCTGATACACCAGTTTCTTATCTGTATCCATTTCAATGAGTTTTATTTTACTTAAATGCACATCTTTATAATGATAAAAAAATGTTTCGCCCGCTTTATCCGTATTACCTTCAATTTCTTCTGACCACCAGCCTCTGAAATTTTTAATCGAATTAAATGCACTTGAAATGTCTTTATCAACTGTGATTGTAGTTGTATAACTTTTGCTTGTTGTATTGTCCATTTTTATATTTTGATTTGATGTTGTTTTACTTTCTTTGCAGGAAAGCAATGTTGTGATTAAAATAAATTGTATTAAATATTTCATTTGAGATGTTTTTGAAGATTTTGGAGATATTGTGTCCAGGCATTTGAGCAGCTGCTATAACATTCAATTTGCGGTATCAGACCTTCATGTGTAAATGTTATTTTCGTTTTGTCAGCAACTTTTTCAATGCTGAAACAAATTTTTGTCTGATCCCATTCATTTGTGTTTTTTAAGAATGATAAATTACTTTCGGTAACCAGCCAAACTATTTTTTTGTCTTCAACAAGTTCTGTTAATTTTTGATTGGAGTAATGCATACCATCGCCTGCTCTGAAGGAAAATTCACCGTTAATGCTTTCGCTTTTTCCTTCTATTGTTTCGCCAAATAAACCTACCCACCAATTTTTAGGATTAATTAAATGTGCAAATACTTCGGCTGTGCTTTTTGAACCGGTAAAGCTGTACTGGAAATTTTGATTTGTCATGATTTTTTCTTTTAGTTGAGTAACACAATTTGTCCTGTGTGATACTGTAAATGAGATGTTCTTGTAATGATGATGTTTAGCTTGTTGCGATGTAATTCTTTAGCAAAATCTTCTTCAGAAACGGCAGTATGTTTTTCAAACCATTCTTCGGGTTTTATTTTTTCAAATTTCTCCTGAATATGGTCATTCTGTTTTTTCCACATTGCCCTCAATTCAGATGCTGTTGAAGTTTGAGCAGCAGCTTTATCCGCTTGTTTGATAAAAGGCTCGTAAAGTTCCGGAAATAATTTATCCCCCATATCCAGCAGTTTCAGCATATCATCATGAACTGCCATAAGATGTCCCAGCAAATAAGTGCCTCTGTTTTTGCCCGGTGCAATTTCCTTTTGCAATTGTTCATCTGTCAATGCATCTAAGTGTTTGTTTAGATTCTCGATGGAACCATTCCATCTGTCGATTACCATTTTTACAAATAATTCTGATGTTATCATTTTTTTTATAATTTTGTTTTACAAAGATAGTATCTTAAGTTTAGTTTTGCATAGTGTTATTTAGACATAATTAAGGGTTGATTTAGACAAATGATTATCATAACTTTTCCGCAAAAAAAAAGCGAATGAAACATCTGAGCATTCTGGTTCCTGATGAACAAACCAATATGAGTACAATTGCCTGTATTGTAGGAGCATATCAAATTTTTAGTGAAGCGAACAATTATCTGGTGAGAAATTTCAAAAAAGCCATTTTTAAAATTGAGTTGGTTGGCGCCACAAAAAATAATTTTTTGAATAACAACCTGCTTACCATAAAGCATCAGGCTGCTATTAATGAAATACATAAAACCAATCTTATCATAATTCCTGCATCCTTAATCCGCAGTTATGAAACGGCTTCGAAAAACAATAAACTTTTAATAGATTGGGTGGCGAATCAATACAAGAAAGATGCAGAGATAGCGAGTATATGCGCAGGAAGTTTTATGCTGGCATCTACCGGAATTCTCTCAGGGAAAACCTGCTCTACGCATTGGGCTATGTCTGAAAATTTCAGAGAATTGTTTCCGGATGTAAACTTACAAACTGACCAGTTGATAACAGATGAAAACGGTATTTATACCAATGGCGGCGCTTACTCGTTTTTAAATTTGCTGATGTATCTGGTAGAAAAATTTTATAACAGACAAACCGCAATTCATTGCGCCAAATATTTCCAGATAGATTTAGACAGAAACTTACAAGCCGAATTTTCAATATTCAACGGACATAAAAAACATAGTGATGATGAGATCTTGACGGCTCAAAAATTTCTCGAACAAAACTACCGGGACAAAATTTCCATTGAGAAATTGTCATCAGATTTAAATATTGGCAGAAGAAACTTTGACCGGAGATTTATAAAAGCGACAGGTTTTACTCCGCTTGATTATTTGCAAAGAGTAAAAATTGAAGTGGCAAAAAAGATGTTTGAAACTACACGAAAAACTGTAAATGAAACAATGTATGAAGTTGGTTACAACGATGCAAAAGCGTTTAGGGATGTATTCAGCCGGGTAACCGGGTTGTCTCCATTAAAATATAAGTCGAAGTACAACAAAGAAGGTTGAATTTCTTTTGTGAAGACATTTGCAGAGGATAAAAACGTGCAGGTGAGTTTTTCCCTCTCCTTCCTACTCCGGGCTTTGGAAGGTTTTACATGCAGATCTTATATTATTTTATTTTTACCGGCGGCGGAAACTTCACTTAACCACTGAACCGCCAATTTCTTCGCCAATTTCGTATAGATGCTGTTATAGCACGTTTTTTTTATCCGTCCTACTAAAGTCACCTTTTGCCCATTTCTCTGTTACTTCTAAATACTTTTCTTCGGGTTCGCAAGTCCAAAAGTTAATCCCGTGTTTCCTACAAATCATAAAATGTCCGATACCGCCTAACGCTTGGTGTCCAATAATAAAAATCAAAGCGTAATTTCCAACCAAGGTCAATAAAACGAATGAAATTGTTATATACGCAATGAATTTCCCTGGTTGTTTCCATTTTGGTCGAACAAACCGTCCACCGAAAAACCGGAAACTAAAAAACCAAATTATTGCTGCTAATATTAAATAGTAAAAATGAAAAGTTTCAGCATTCTCTCCGTTTTGTCCCCGGGGAGACCAAATGATAAGCGCTGTCAACACTACTCCATAAATAATTAAAGTTGTTGAAAATTTCATTGATCCTCTTTTTTGTCAGGGGTTTTAAGTTCAAATACTCGGTCGACTTTTTCGTCTTTCTCAAAAATTTGTAATTTCTGTCGCCTTAATTTTTGGATTAAGTTTTCCGTCAATGATAAATTCTTTTTTCTCCGCCAATTTTTAAAGTCAGCAAGTGTCTTTCCTGTCTTGGCTTTTATGTTGTCTGTGTATGCTTGAAATGACATAATAATTAATCTT
>CALMST010000247.1 GCA_937872315.1 uncultured Ignavibacteria bacterium
TTTTTAATAACCAGTAATTCATTTAGTATTAAGTATTAAGTATTAAGTATTAAGTTTCTATGCTCATTTTTGCATATTTCAAAATGATTTTTTTTATGCCTATATCATCAAAATAAATTTCCGCTTTTTTATCGAGACCTTTTCCAGTAATTGATAAAACTGTTCCCTTGCCAAAAGTATTATGAAACACTACAACGCCTTTCTGTACATCCGGAAATTTATCTGTTAACGGATCGTCTATTTCACCATTACTATTGCTTTTCTTTTTGTATGGTTCATATTTTACCGATGAACCAAAAAGTGATGGCTTTGCTGTCTTCCTACTTTCATTATTTCTTATACCAGAAAATTTTTTTATTCCCTCAAAAAAAATATTATTTTTTGTCACCTCCTCAGGAATTTCTTTTATAAATCTTGATTTCATCTGATATGACTGGGTTCCGAATTTATATCTCTGGTTCGCATAAGATAAATATAGCTTTTCCATAGCTCTGGTAATTGCAACATAAAATAATCTTCTCTCTTCTTCAAGCTCCTCTTCATACATCATAGCCCCGCTGACAGGGAAAAGACCTTCTTCAAGTCCTGTTACAAAAACCACAGGAAACTCTAACCCTTTTGAGGAATGGATTGTCATTAATGTTACAGCATTTTTCTGGTTATCAATACTGTCTATATCCGCAACCAGGGAAACCTGCTGCAAAAAATTTTCAAGTGTAGCATCGTCACTGGTATCGGCATATTCTGAAATAGCAGATATCAATTCCTGTATATTATTAATTCTTTCCTCTGCTTCTATTGTATTCTCAAGTCTTAAAGTCCTTAAAATTCCCATTTCATCAAGCACTCCACCTGCCAGTTCTGATAAAGACATCTCCTCTTTTAAATATTGATACTTTAGTATGTAATTTAAAATTTCAGATAAGAATGTTTTTACTCTCGTACTGAATTCTGAAGTTTCATTAATTTTCTTTAGCACATCAAAAATCTGTATATTTTCACTTTCAGCAATTGCTGCAATTTTTTCTATTGTAGTTTTTCCGATTCCCTGCTTTAGATTTAATACTCTTATAAGCGATTCATTGTCCTGCGGATTTATTATGATCTTCAGATAAGAGAGTATATCTTTTATTTCTTTTCTCTGATAAAATCGTGTTCCGCCTATAATCATATAAGGAATATTGTTCTGCCTTAATCCATCTTCCAGAGTTCTTGACTGAGCATTGGTTCGGTATAAGATCACAAAATCCCTGAAATTAAGTTTTTTCTTTTGCATTTCATCAAATATGTATCTGCATATTGTGACTGATTCATCTCTGTCTGTCATCGTTTCTATCATGTGCACTTTCTCTCCTTCAGAATTCTCCGTCCAGAGATTTTTTTCTATCTGCCTCTTGTTATTTTTAATAACCGTACCGGCAAGAGTAAGTATATTCTGAGTTGATCTGTAATTCTGCTCAAGCTTGAATACTTTACAGTCCTTGTAATCTTCCTGGAAATCAAAAATGTTCTGGATTTCCGCTCCGCGCCATTTATATATCGACTGAGCATCATCCCCTACAATTGAAATATTCTTGTATTTATCAGAAAGCATTTTAACGATCATATACTGCGCTTTATTAGTATCCTGATATTCATCAACCAATATAAATTTAAACCTTTCCTGATATTTTTCAAGTATCTCAGGATATCTTTTAAACAGCTCAATTGGCTTTATAAGCAGATCGTCAAAATCCATAGCATTATTCTTCAATAAAGTCTTCTGATACTGCTCGTATATTATCTCAACTTTTCTGTCAAATGTTGTCTTTGCCATACCGGAAAACTCCAAAGGCAGAATTAACTTATTTTTTAAATTACTTATAAAACCCTGAATACTTTTGGGAGTGGGGTTGTCTATGGGAATTGAGTTGCTTACCATCAATTGCTTTACCTGGTTTACGGATTCATCGGAATCGTAAATTGAATAATTTCCGGTGAATCCAATATATTCAGCTTCTATTCTGAGTAATCTGGAAAAAACTGAATGAAAAGTTCCCATCCAGATCTTTTCCAATCCTCCTTCTGAAAGTTTGGTAATTCTTTCCTTCATCTCTTTAGCAGCCTTGTTGGTAAATGTCAAAGCCAGAATTTCGAAAGGATTTATTCCTGATTCAATCAGGTGGGCGATCTTGTATGTGAGAACCCGGGTTTTTCCGCTGCCTGCTCCGGCTATTATTATACTCGGACCTTCTATCTCTTCTACAGCTCTTTTCTGTTCAGGGTTTAATGTATTTAAATCTAATGCCATCTGCTTTTATATTTGGGAGAATAAAATAATTAATTTACCTGTTATTGTAAATTTAATAATTTTATAAAAATCTGATTCAGGATAATAGTGCCGACAAGTAACTTATATGATTTTTTTATCCGTTAGAAAATGTTTAATGAAAAATATCAAATCTCATTTTCACAAACATGAAAAAATCTAATTTTATCTGAAAATTATTTTAACTAATATCCGGTAAAAAAAATGATTATAAAACCATTTTACCGAAGAAATCTTCCTCATTTTCAAAGTGAAAACTCATATTACTTTGTAACTTATCGTTTATATAATTCTTTAAGCAAAAAGATAATAGTAGAACTTAAAAATTATTATCTTCAAAAAAAGAATTTTCTTTTAAAGATCAATGATCCGCGGATCAGATCTGAAAAAATATATGAACTTCAAAAAAGTTATTTTGGAAAATTTGACTATTATCTGGATACAAATAAAGAATGCATAAATTATCTATCCCATCCGGAAATAGCAGGTATATGCGCAGGGTCAATGAAATTCCTGGACAAGAAAGATTATGAACTTATTTGCTATAGCATAATGCCAAATCATGTGCATATGCTGGTTTATGTAGAACGGTTTTTAAAACCGTTCTACAAGACCATGCAGTCAATAAAGAGATTTTCTTCAAGAGAATCAAATAAAATTATCAACAGGCAGGGAGTTTTCTGGCATGAAGAGAATTATGACCATATAGTCAGAGATCGGGAAGAATTAAACAAAATTATTAAATATATAATGAATAACCCGGTAAAAGCAGGTTTAGTTAATAATGCTGATGACTGGAAATGGCGCTTTCTGAAAGAAGGCTGGTAACACGGATTTTAAATCCGTGTTACTTACTTCCCATTATCTCCTCAATCTCCCCGGTCTCTTTTTCCAATCCCTCTGTCAGATTCTCATACCCTCCCCGCTTCACAAGTATATCATCCTCAATTCTTACAGCTATACCCCAATATTTCTTTGCAATATCTTTCGACCCCGATGGGAAATAAAGCCCCGGCTCGATTGTCAGTACATTCCCGGCTCGCAAAGTATCATTATCCTCATATACGGTCTTACCGTAACTGACCGCATCATGAGTATCAAGACCTATATGATGACCTAAACCATGTAGTGAATATTTTCTGATTAATTTTTTATTCTTCAAAATTCCTGCTTTAAATAAGCCTTCCGCTAAAATTTTCTCACTCAGATCCCTTAAAGAAGAAAATCTTATTCCGGGTTTGATTTTCTTTATACATTCTTTATTGGCTTTAAGAACAATATCATAAATTTCTTTTTGTTCCTTTGAATATTTTCCGTTTACCGGATAAGTTCTTGTAATATCTGAACAATAATATTCAAACTCAGCTCCCGAATCAATTAAAAGAAGATCTCCGTTCTTTAATTTTTTATTATTTGAATCATAGTGAAGAATGCAGGCATTCTCACCACCTGCAACAATCGGGCTGTATGCATTATCACTGCTACCGTTTACTTTATACTGATATTCAAGATTTGCCTGAACCTCATATTCATAAATTTCCGGTTTGATCTTTTTCATTGTGTCTTTATATGCATTGACAGAAATTTCACAGGCTTTTTTCATTTCATCAATTTCATATTTTGTCTTAACAGATCTCATTACACCAAGCAAAAACGAAGCATCAGCGATTTCTATATTTGGCGCAATTACATTAAGTGAATTTAAAAAATCGGAAATTATCCTTTTAATTTCACTTCCTAGTGTAATCATTTCAGCAAAGTTTATATAAAGTCTTCTGAAATTATATATGTTTCTTGAACTGAGTATCTTTGAGAGTTCTTCATTCACAAAACCATGATCAATATCCAGAACACGTTTTACATTATTATAACCAAGTCTCTTTCCATCCCATGTCTCCATTATCTGATCCTTTTTCTGAACAAAAAGTGCTTCATTGAACATCCTGGATACTTTACCGGAATTAATTTCAAAACCGGAAGGGGCAATTACCAGAGCTGAATTAGGTTCAGTAAAACCTGTAAGGTAATAAAAGTTTTTACTTTGTTTGAAATCATAGCTTCCGTCATGTGATTTATTTCTGGCAGTATTACCAAAGATTATGGAGAGAGAATCTTTCCCAAGCAATTCTGCATACCTGACTCTTCTTGATTTATGAAATTCTTTTTGTTCTTTAGTCATATATATTTTAAGTTAATTTTATGTTTTTGTTTTTAATCATCAAATTCATTTTTATTCATATCATCCAGACCTTCAATGGATATGGGATAATTTTTTGTAAAACAGGCTGTACAGTAATCTGTTTTCTCATGTTTATATGGTACTGATTCCATCAACTTTTCTTTGCTTAAATAAGCAAGTGATGTAACTCCAAGATGTTTACCTATTTCATCTGTATTCTGATCATTCTGATTTGCTATCAGTTCATTTGCCGTTGGAAAATCCATTCCATAATAACACGGTGATATTACTGGTGGTGATGAAATTTTCAGATGAACTTCTTTGGGTTCGGCTTTTTGTATTAGTTCTACAAGTAATTTTGAAGTAGTGCCACGTACTATAGAATCATCCACTATCACAACCTTCCTGCCTTCAAGTACACCTTTCACCGTATTGAATTTCGTCTTAACCTTCATTTTTCTTTTATCCTGTCCGGGTTGAATGAATGTTCTTCCTACATAATGACTTCTTATCAGACCTATCTCATGTCTGGCATCTTTGTTTGTTTTTACGATTTCATTGAAATATCCCAGGGTAGCTGTGTTTGATGAGTCCGGAACATTTATTACAACGGTCTTCTTATCTTCCGGTGTATCCTTACCCGGTGCCGGACTTTCTATTGCTAGATTCTTTCCGATCTTCCTTCTTACTTTATCTACTTTTTCTTCAAAAACTGAACTGTCAGGTCTGGAAAAATATATGTATTCAAAAATACAGTGTTTGTATTTTTCGGCTGTCCCTATGATATAACTTTTCTCAGCACCGGTCCTGATTGATTCTCTGTCAATAACAATCATTTCACCCGGCATTACATCTCTTATATATTCAGCATTAATTATATCAAATGCGCAGGTCTCAGATGCAAATACAAAACTATCATTTAATTTTCCGAAAGCCAGGGGTCTGACCCCGTATGGATCTCTGATCGCAAACAATTTATCATCAGTAAGAATACAAATTGAAAAAGCACCTATTACCTGAGAAAATGCCTCAATCAACTTATCTTCCAATTTAGATTCTTTACTTTTAGCAATAAGATGTAATATTAATTCACTGTCTGTAGATGTCTGGAAAAGAGTTCCTTCGTTCTGAAGTTTCTCTCTTAAATATTTTGTGTTGGTTAAGTTTCCGTTATGTGATAACGCAAGATTCCCGTCTTTAAAATTTACTTTGAACGGTTGAATATTATTTCTCTTATCACCCGATCCGGTGGTAGAATATCTTGTATGTCCGATCGCAGAATTTCCTTTTAAAACATTAGTAAGGATCTTATCATCCGAGAATACACTCAGTACAAGACCATGATCTTTGTGAATGTTGAATTTATATTTATCATTTTTTTTATCGTATTCGGAAGTAACAATACCTGCTGCTTCCTGACCCCTGTGCTGTAGTGCATGCAGACCGTAATATGTTAAAATTGATGCATCAGGATGATTGTAAATTCCGAAGACACCGCAATTGGAGTGAATTGATTTATGCCGGTTTAATTCTGCCGGTTTGAGTTTGATTTTATTCAAATTAATGTTTGAGGTTAAAATTAATTTATTGAACTTAAAGAATAAAGGTAAACATTCTTTATGTTGACATTTTTAAAAAAATATCAGAAAAAAGTTAAATGAAACATGAATTATGCATTTAATCAAATTTATGATTAATGTAAATTGATTATTAATCGATATATAAAAATTTACACAAATAATATGAATTTTATAGATCCGAAATCCGGATATGAATTTAAAGATCTGTTCGATCCTGAAAAATTAAAAATTCTTACAGAAGATTTTTTTGAGCATTTTTTAAGAAAAGATGAAAAAAATTATAAGGATTTTATAAATTACCGGGATACCAAAGGTGCCGGGCTTTCTGAAAGTCAGATTTCGGAAATACTTATAAATGCTTCGGTTATTCTTAACGATTTTATAATTGAATTATTTCAGCTTGAAGAATACAGAAATAAATTTATTGAAGAAGCTGAGAATGAGAAAAAAGTACTTGAACTAAAAAATTATTTTCAGAAAAAGATCAATAAAAAATTCAAAAATGAAACAATAACTTCGGATGAATGGGAAAGTCTGAATAATTTTACAGAAAAGATCAAACCGGTAAAAGTATCTGAAGATCCTACATATGATGAGGAAGCATTAACAGCAGAATTCATTATGGAATTGGTTGAAACAGAAAAAAATTACCGCTGGTTTTATGATGGAGATAAATTCGCTCCGGATAATTTTGTCATCCCGGATGAGATAAAATCTAAATCTGCTAATTTACTTAATAAAATAAATTCAGACGGATTAAGATCTCATATTACCGATAAAACAGATGTTTCTGATTCTGATCTTTTAAAAATTATACTAGCAAAAACTGAAAAGTGGCTTTTCGGAAAAAAGATATATGACAGAAAAACTGACGGATGGATCATTTATTCCGAACCTGAGAAACTGGATTTTTCATATTTGGTAAAAAATGAGAAACCGGATAAAGATATGCCCGAACTCATGAAAGCTCCGGATAAAGGTATTCACCACCGGGATGGATTTAAACTGACCGACAGACGGATGAATAAAAGACAGATTCAGAATGAAGTTGATTATTGTATTTATTGTCACGGCAGGGAAAAGGATTCCTGCTCTAAAGGGCTTTATGACAAAAACGGAGATGTTAAATTAAATCCGCTGAATATTGAACTGAGCGGTTGTCCTCTGAACGAGAAGATCTCTGAAATGCACTACGTTCGAAAACTCGGATTACCAATCGCTTCTCTTGCTTTGGTTGTTATTGATAATCCGAATCTTCCCGGGACTGGACACAGGATCTGCAATGACTGCATGAAAAGCTGTATCTATCAGACACAGGAGCCTGTTAACATACCGGAAATAGAAACAAGTGTTCTGACAGATGTATTTAAACTCCCTTACGGATACGAGATCTATTCACTTCTTACAAGATGGAATCCGTTAAACATAAAACGACCGTATTCTCTCCCTTATAATGGTAAAAATATACTCGTTGTGGGAATGGGACCCGCAGGTTATACATTGTCCCATTATCTTCTCAATGAAGGATTTTCGGTTACAGGAATAGACGCCCTTAAAATTGAAAAAGTAAACCCGGAATATACAGGCTCGAAAGACAGCAAGGGTTTCATTGAGTTTCCAAAACCTGTTAAATATTTTAACAGGGAAATTCAGAAAGAACTTGACGAAAGAGTATTACAGGGTTTCGGTGGTGTATCAGAATACGGCATAACTGTCAGATGGGATAAAAATTTTCTTACGGCTATATACATAAATCTTGCAAGACGTGAATATTTCAGTCTCTATGACGGTGTAAGATTCGGTGGTACTATTACCATTGAAGAAGCCTGGGATCTTGGATTTGATCATATTGCTATCGCGACCGGTGCAGGTAAACCTACGGTCATTAATATTAAAAATAATCTCATTACCGGAATCAAAAAAGCATCAGATTTTCTGATGAGCCTTCAGCTAACCGGCGCAGCTAAAAAAGATAACCCCGCAAATCTTCAGATACAACTGCCGGCAATAGTAATAGGAGGCGGTCTTACAGCTATCGACACTGCCACTGAATTACTTGCCTATTATCCGATACAGGTTATGAAAGTTCTTGATAAATATGAAAAACTAAGCGCTGAACATGGAGAGGATAAATTCTTTGAACCCTTTAATGACAGAGAAAAAGAGATAATGAAAACTTTCATAGAACACGGTAAACTGATCCGGGAAGAATATGAAAATGCGGAAAAGGAAAACCGGCAACCTGATATTCTTTCACTTGAAAATCAATGGGGCGGAGTTACTATTGCATACAGAAAAAAACTTACCGATTCTCCTGCTTACAGATTGAATCATGAAGAAGTGATAAAAGCACTTGACGAAGGAATTAAATTTGCCGAGAATATGAATCCGGTAGAGGCAATCGGCGATGAGTTCGGTGCTGTCAAAGAATTGGTTTTCAAAAGAAAAGATAATCCTGACCTTCTTACTCTTGAAGCAAAGACTGTAATGGTGGCTGCAGGTACATCACCGAATATTATTTATGAAAAAGAATTCCCGGGAACTTTCAAACTTGATGAAAACGGATACTTCTTTAAACCATTCAGGTTTTCCGGAAATGAACTGATACCTGCAGCAAAAGACGAAAAAGGATTTTTTACATCCTATAACAAAAACGGGAAATACATTTCATTTTACGGAGACAATCACCCTGACTATGCGGGAAATGTGGTAAAAGCCATGGCTTCAGCAAAAGACGGTTATGAAAAAATTAAAGATATATTCAAAAAAGATATTTCTGAATTAAAATCAGATCCGGAATCCTTATCAGAGCGCAGAGCGAATTTTGAAAAGATGACCGCTAATATGGATGATGGTTTTATGGCAACCGTAAAAAAAGTGATACGACTGACACCTACAATTGTGGAGGTAATAGTAAAAGCTCCTTTTGCCGTAAGAAAATTCAAACCCGGACAGTTTTACAGAATGCAGAACTATGAGGTATTTTCGGAAAAAATAAATGATACGGTACTTACCATGGAAGGGCTCGCAATGACAGGCTCTCTTACAGATATAGAAAAAGGTTTATTGTCCATGATTGTTCTTGAGATGGGTGTATCCTCAAGACTGGTTGCCACATTGAAGGAAGGTGAAAGAATAGTTGTCATGGGACCAACCGGGACGCCTACCCATATTCCAAAAAATGAAAATGTACTTCTTGCCGGTGGTGGACTTGGTAATGCAGTACTTTTCTCCATAGCACATGCTTTAAAGGAAAATAATAACAGGGTAATTTATTTTGCTGGTTATAAAAATTCAGAAGACATTTATAAAAAAAGAGAAATTGAAAAATATGCTGACCAGGTTGTATGGAGCAATGATTTCGGAGATAAGATACTCCCTGAAAGAGATCAGGATCTCTGGCTTGAAGGAAATATAGTGGAATCAATGATCAATTACTGTAACCTTGATGAAAAAAAATTATTTGATTTTAAAACTATCAACAGGATCATAGCCATAGGAAGCGACCGTATGATGAAAGCAGTAAAGGATTCACGATATACTGTCCTTAAAGAAATGTTTGGAGAGCACATTGCCATCGGAAGCATAAATTCTCCTATGCAGTGTATGATGAAAGAAATTTGCGCTCAGTGTCTGCAGAAACATATTGATCCCGAAACAGGTGAAGAATCGTTCGTGTTTTCCTGTTTCAATCAGGATCAGCTTCTGGATTACGTGGATTTTGTAAATCTGAATCAAAGACTCATGGCGAACTCTGTCCTTGAAAAATTGAGTAATATGTATCTTACATATCTGTTTTCACAAAAAGAAAAAACGGCTTCATTACCGTCAGATTTATATTCAACATAATAGATTCAGACAGTTTCAAAATATTACAACTGAAAACCATCATCATTTTTTAAAACTATGTTTATGATTCCTTCATGATCAAAACTGACCTGTATCTCAATTGGTCTGCAGCAAACTTCACAATCATTAATGAATTCTTGTGACCTTCCTTCAGCGATATATACATCCGCATAATTTAACTCTCCGCAATAAGGACAATTAAATTCAATTTCATTTTCCATAACGTAAAAAACATTGCTTTAATTAATTCCGAAATGACTCAGTAAAATTCCCAATGAGCCGTTTATCAATATTAAAGTGGAGATTACGCCCCCTATTGCTCCGCCGAGATGAGCTTCATGACCAATATTCCCTAATTTACTTCTCATACCGTAAACAGAAAATGCGATCCACAGAAATGCAAACAAATATGCAGGCATTGGGATAAAGAAAACATACAGCATGCTTTCAGGAAAAAAAATAATATATGAAAAGACTATTCCCGATACCGCGCCTGATGCTCCGACTGCTACGTATTGCGGATTACTGTAATGAAATATAACCGTAAGTACAGATCCGGACATTAAACTTATGAAATAGATCAGAAAAAAATAAAGACTGCCTTCAAAACTTCCGAAATTATTTATAAAAAATCTTTCAAGAAAACTTCCGAAAGTGAACAATGCAAACATATTGAAAAAAAGATGCATAAAGTTTGCGTGAAGAAAAGCTGATGTAAGCATCTGATAATATTTTTTTTCGTGTACGATCTCATAAGGCCATTCAGAAAATTTACGCATATATAAAGGATCTCCATACATTGCCCATAGAGAAATGGAAATGTTGGCAAACAGCAATGTCATGGTTACCGGCGAATCTGTAAGTGTATTTAAAAATTCCAAATATAAATTTTTGTTTGATTAATTCAATATTTTTTTTAAAACAGAGGGTCCTTCATATATAAAACCGGTATAGATCTGCACAAGCGATGCTCCGTTATTCAGTTTATTCTGAAAATCATTTTTATCAAAAACTCCACCGACTGCTATTAAAAATACCGGATCTACAGAATTTTCTTTATTAATTTCATTTAAATTTCTTAACACTTTATCTGACATCTGCTTTAAAGGTTTTCCGCTTAAGCCTCCCTGCTCATTTATACGGGATTTTAAATTTACTCTCTCTACAGTTGTATTTGTTGCTATTATCCCGGAGAGTTTGTTTTTAGTTACCAATTTATAGATCAGTCCTGTCATTTCCGGTGACAGATCCGGAGCAATTTTCAGGAAGACGGGCTTCAGTTGTTCTCCATTGGAACCGGAAAGCAATTCATTAAGACCATTTATCTCTGATAAAAGTTCATCAAGATATTTCTCTTCCTGAAGCAGACGTAACCCCTCTGTATTTGGTGAAGAAACATTAATTGTAAAATAATCCGCAGCATCATATAATATTTCAAAACATTTTTTATAATCAGTTACCGCATCTTTAACTGGTGTATTTTTATTTTTACCAATATTCACTCCTATGATAAAATCCTTATCTGTTGATTTTCTTGCTTCAAGAATATTTCTCCTGACCTCATCTGCTCCTTTATTATTAAAACCCAACCGGTTAATTATGGCTTCATCTTCTTTTAATCTGAATATTCTGGGTTTCGGATTTCCGGGTTGCGGCAGCGGTGTGACAGTACCGACTTCAAGATGAGAAAATCCAATGGTTTCCCAGAATCTGATGGCGATACCATTTTTATCAAATCCTGCTGCAAGGCCAAGCCTGTTCTTAAATTTCAATCCTTTGATTTTTATAACCGGATCTGCTTCCGGACTGAACATTAATTTCAGGATCGGATATAGAAAAGTAACTTTGGAAAAAATTTTTAATGTGAAATTATGAATTGTTTCGGCATCGAAAAGGAAAAGAATTTTTCTTATGAATTTTTTATATAACAATTTAAATCTGATCTGAGATTAAATGAAATTAAAATTTTACCAAATTATTTAAAAGCAAAAAATAACCAAATTGTATCCGGAATCAGAATCCGGTTAAAAAAAAAGTCCTCAGATTCAACTCCAAGGACCTTTTCAATAATGAAATATACACATTCAATTTTTGTGTCGGAACGGCTGGATTCGAACCAGCGACCTCCAGTTCCCAAAACTGGCGCGATACCGGGCTACGCTACGCTCCGTTTTTCAAGTTGTCAAGATACTCATTTAACCGCTCTTTTTCAAACCATTTTTTAAAAATCCGGGAAAACCAATTTAAAACAGCTTTATATGTTATCATTTAACCATAACAAAGAGATAAAAGACTGTATACAAATTTACAAGCTTTATGGTTAATTTTATAAAACTAAATTATATAACAGATGAAAAGTATAATAACACAGCAAATACTGGATAATGCAATATCATATGAAGAATATAAAAACCTTGTTATGAATTTAATCAGTAAAAATGATTGCACGGGAGACAATAAATCTGAATCAAATATTTATTTTACTAAATTAAATGCGGAACGGGCAAAAAGAATTGAAAAGACAACTGCCATAGATGAGGATTTTAAAAAAGAAGTCGAAAAGATAAATTATCCTTTGGTCTTTTTTGTAATTGCAGAATCATGGTGCGGAGATGTTGCTCAGAATCTGCCTGTAATTAACAGAATTGCCGAACTAAATCCGAATATAAAACTTCGGATTATTCTGAGAGATGAGAATGAGAATATTATGAACGAATTTCTTACAAACGGAACGAGGTCAATTCCCGTATGTGTTCTTCTCGATGGTGAAACTTTTGAAGTACAGGGAAAATGGGGTCCGAGACCGGGAACGGCTATGTCCCTTATGAGAGAATATAAAAACAATCCGGATGTTTCACATGCTGAAGCAAACAAAAACATTCAGCTATGGTATGCTAAAGACCATACAAAAAATATTCAAAGTGAATTCCTTGAAATGATAAGTAAAATTAACAGGAAAAAGCAGCCTCTGACTTCTTAATTTCATTAAATATTGATCTTTCACGAAAAATTAAATATAAACTAACCGCCTGCCGGTTCAAAACGGCTAAGCGGTTAATTTAACTGATTATAAATTCCCGGTGCTTATTTCGGAGAATGCAGTGCAACTCTGTTTCCTTCAGTATCAGCAAAGATCGCTATGTATCCGATCTCATCTGTCACTTTCATTTTCGGCTGAAGCACTTTTCCTCCTGCTTTTTCTATCCTGTTCATTACATCCGTAAGATCCTCTCCCGCTGCCAGATAGATTAGCGCACCGTCCATTGAAGGATTATGACCTTCAGATTTAACAATAGCACCGCTGACTCCCCCGCCGGGAAAAAATCCCATTTGATGAGGTCCCATCATTTCTTCATGCATATCCGTTGCGAATATGTCACCGTAAAATTTCTTTGCTCTTGGGAAATCCGTTACCGGTATTTCAAACCAGTTTATTGCGTTTGCCATCTTTGTTTACTCCTTTCCTGCTTTTGCAGTTGTTATTTTTATTATGGTTAACTTCAAACTTTAACAAAAATAACTACAGTAATAATTATTCACTTCTTTATTATTGCTAATTTCAAAAAGAATATGGTATAAAAATTCTGACCGGATCAGATCTTCACTTTCAATTTAGACATGTGATATCTGTACTGCTCTCTCGCTAAATCCGGAGAAAGCCCGAGCTTTTTTTTGAAAAGCCAGCTGAATGAACTGACACTTTCAAATCCTATGTCAAAACATATTTCCGTTATGCTTTTATCCGTTTGAAAAAGAAGGGAAAGAGCTTTCTCAATTCTTTTTTCAGTAAGATATTTATGAGGAGTTTTCTGATGAATGACCTTGAATAATCTCAGAAAATGAAACTGTGAAAGACATGCCTCTCTGGATATTTTTTCAAGTGTAATATTTTCAGTAAATGATGAATCCATATATTCCTTAGCCCTGCAGATTCTTTTATACAATTCCATTTTGGTTGAAAGCTTGACAGGAGGGAGCTTTTCGATTTCTTTATAAAGATCCCGGTGAATCATTAGCAGTTTTTCGATCAGTTCGAAACAGGATTCCGTTATAAAATCTTCTTCATCGTGATTAACTTTGGAAGCAAGTCTTAATCTCATTAAAGAAGGTGATAATATATTATTGTGAGGATATAGCTTTTCCAAAAAATTTACATGCTGTATGCCGGGAATGTATGAATAATTGAGCAGCTTTTCGCTTGGAGATACAAGACTTCTTAATGAATCGTTTGCAAATTCAGATTCAAAATAAACTGAAAATGATTCAGCCGGATTTTCAATTCTGCTCTCACATTTCTGACCGCTGTTAATTAGTAAATACTGCCCCGGAGTTACTTCATAATTTCCTTCAGATGTCCTGTGCAATTCCTTTCCTTTCATAGAACACTTTATAGACAAAGGACTTAAATGCTTTGCCATTTGCTTATCAGAATCAGTAAAATGAACAATAAAGTTCTTTCTGATCTCTGAAACCGATTCCGGATAATTGCGGAGTATCATTTTTTTAAATTTATATCTTAATAATTTTGAGATGATTTTTAAAAAATATCATGCAATCTCAATATTTATTTCCTCTGTCTCTATCAGCTATGTATATCCTTTTTTCAATTATTAATTGATTACAACATCTTCAATATTATCACCCACCAATATCTTATCCACTACATCCATCCCTTCGGTCACTTTTCCGAAGATCGTATATCTGCCGTCTAGATGAGGTGTTGCGGAATGTGTAATAAAAAACTGACTTCCTTCGGTATCTTTTCCGCTCGAAGCCATGCCTACCATACCTTCCTCATAAGTCAACGGTGAATACTCGCCTCTGATAGAATATCCGGGACCGCCGTAACCCGTGCCGGTCGGATCTCCGCCCTGTATTACAAAATTAGGAACAACCCTGTGAAAGATCGTTCCGTCATAGTAATTCTTTTCCGATAATTTTAAAAAGTTCATGACAGTAAATGGCGCAACATCCGGAAGAAGTTCTATTTTAATATTACCTTTATTCGTTATTATAGTGACTGAAGTTTTATTCTTCAAACCTTCAAGATATTCCCAGTCAAAATCATATCTTGGTTCTGCCTCAAACATATACTTGGTTCCGGTACTTTTCTCAAGAGCATCAGCTGATGCTTTGACAAGTTCATAATTATCTGATTTTAAGATCTCTTTTAAAATTTTATCCGTCTCTGCATTATGGAGTTCACTCATCGCATCTAAATACATTTGCTTTATAAGATCATCTCTGGGAGATTCAAGTTCATTATAATCAAAAATAAGTACTGAAATAGTTTCGTCTCTGTATTTCATATAAAGGGAATCTCTCAAACCATTAAGGCAAACATCAGTTATTACCGGATCCTTCGATCCGGCAAACTCAGTAAAAATAAGCCTTATTGTGTTCTGATCATCTGCTCCCACTTTCTCATCAAGATTTAAAAGCATCTCAACAAAGCCGCGGTAGAGCTCCGCAAGTTCTTCACTTCCTATCATCATGCCCTCAATATTCGGATTTTTTTTATTGTAATTCTGAACATCATTACTGATAAGTTCTCTGACTTCTTTGTATATCTCCCCGTTCTCAAAATTGCCAAATGCTCTCACAATGCCGGCTTTGAATTTATAATCATCCGTATTCTCATAAGCTCTGAATAGCACGTCCTTGCTTTCATCCCTGAATATAAGTGACATCGAATTTGCAAGAGCTTCCTTACGTCTCCATGAAAGCAGATCTTTTGGTCTGAGAGAGTCAAAAGAATATATAAATTCTTCTGACATTCTCTTTGATAACGATCTTAATTTTTCATTACCGGATTTGTTTATATCTCTGAAAAAATTTCCCAGCACGTTCAGTCCCGTCAGACTGATAAGTTCATTTTCATCTCCAAGTCCATCCACGATAACGGTATAAACCTGATTTACCATATCACCGATTGAATCTTTGTCATAATTCAGAATAAAATTCAGCATGTTCACTTTCACTCTCCAGTCCTGTTCCGAACCATAAGATTCAAGTGTATACATCAGAAGTTGCTTATCCTGAAGTTTCCCCATTGCATTGAATGCCCACATTCTGGTCTGTGTGTCATTTGATTCTGCTAAATTATATATCTCCTGCTTTGCCTGTTCGAGTAGATCCCTGTCACCCGTTCTCCATAAAGCAAAAGCAACATTCCTCTGAGTAATTGTATCCTCTGTGTATGCAAGTTTTTTTAAAGCATCTACGGAGTTTTCATTTTTTATTTTTCTTAATGCAAATCCTGCAATGGACATTGCAAGAGCATTGTTCACTGCAGAAGAATCAGTAAAATCACCTGAAAAAAATTTTTTAATCAAATTGTTAAGATTTGTCTCATCACCTGTCCTCCCGGCAGATTTTATAATATCGGGATATGAAGGTATAAGATAAATTTCAGGACTGTCGATCATCCCGTTCAGATATTCATTACTCTCTGCGCAGGCTGTCTGACTTAAATAAAAAGCATATTCATTTAACAGATCATAGTCTGGATCTCCGTCTATAAGCTCAGCGACAAAAGGCAGCGTCCTGCTGACACTTCCTGTATCACTTATATTTGCCAAAGCATACAATGTCATAAATCGTATGTCATTATTTTCTGAAGAATTCAGATATTTTAAAAGCTCTTCATTTTGACCTAAAGTTCTTTTATCCTGTAAAGTAAGGATCTCTTTTTGTTTATCGGATAAAGTCTGGGAATAAGAAATTAATGGATTGGCTGAATAAATTGTTGTTAATATTAATATAAAGAGTAAAACAAATTTCATTGGATTTATAGATTAATTATTTTTATTTTTAAAACCGACCGTTATGATGCGAAGAATGTTTCAAATATAAAGAATTTAGTCATAAAATTAAAATCATACCAATAATTTTAAGAAAGGTTTGCTTTATTTATATCCAATTCCGCACTCTCAGGATTATTAATTTCATTTCCTTGACTAAAGTCAAATGAACTTCTGAGAAATTTCCCTAAATTTGTATAATAATGTTAGATAAATTTATACAATATACGAGTCCCCCAAAGAACTGGAAAGTGCCTGTAATTCTAATCAGTGGAATTCTTACAGGCGTGATCATTTTAGTACTGTATGTTGGAAATGCAACATCATATTTATCTGATGATCCGGAGACCTGTATAAACTGTCACGTAATGTATCCCCAATACGCTTCATGGAAAGCAAGCGCTCATTCAGAGAAAGTTACCTGTAATGATTGTCACGTTCCTCAGGATAATGTATTTCGAAAATATTTTTTTAAAGCATCTGACGGTCTGAGACATTCTACTATGTTCACCCTGAGATTAGAGCCCGAAGTAATCACCATTAAAAGCGCTGGCATTGATGTTGTACAGGAAAATTGCAAAAGATGTCATTCCCCGCTTATTGATCATGTATATTTAAAAAATGAAAAACCGGATGATGAAATAAAGTGCTGGTCATGTCATGAAGAAACACCTCACGGCACTGTAAGCAGTCTGTCATCTTTTCCGAATGTAAACGTTCCGGGACCAAAGAGTCTGGTTCCCGACTGGATAAATAAAAATTTAAATAAATAAATAACAGCATCATGAAAAAAATTACGGAATTAGTTTCATCCAAACCCTGGCTGGGATGGGTTTTATATTTAGGATCTGTATTAATTGTCTTTCTGATTGGATTGCTTGGAAGTTCGATAATAGAAAGAAGAAACGAGGCAAATTTAATTATTCAGAAAGTTAAACCTATAGCAGACTGGGAACCGAGAAATGAAAAATGGGGAGAAAATTATCCTCTGGAATATGAATCTTACATAAAGACACTCGATACAAATTTTGCCAGCAAACACGGAGGCTCCGCAAAGGTTGACATGCTCACGAGATATCCGGAGCTGGTTGTGATATGGGCAGGATACGCTTTTTCAAGAGATTACAATCAGGGAAGAGGACACTATTATGCCGTGAATGATTTAAGAAAAACACTAAGGACAGATGTTCCTCAGCCAAGCACCTGTTATGCATGTAAGAGTACGGACGTTCCCAGAGTGATGAACAAAATGGGCATTGCAGAATTTTATAAAAAGCCGTTTAAGGAGATGGGAGGCGAAATAGTTAATGCAATAGGATGTCAGGACTGTCATGATCCGAAAACAATGAATCTGAGAATTACAAGACCGGCGCTGATCGAAGCATTTCAGAGACAGGGTAAAGATATAAATAATGCAACACATCAGGAAATGAGATCGCTTGTTTGCGCTCAGTGTCATGTTGAATATTACTTTAAAGGCAAAGAGGAAAAATATCTTACATTTCCATGGGATGACGGCACTACAGTAGAAGATATGGAAGTGTATTACGACAGTATCAATCATGTGGATTTTGTTAACTCCATAAGCAGGACACCTGTTTTAAAAGCCCAGCATCCTGACTATGAATTATTCAAGACTGGAATTCATTATGAAAGAGGAGTTTCATGCGCTGAATGCCACATGCCTTATAAGACTTCAGGCGGTGTAAAATTCACGGACCATCACATTCAGAGTCCGCTGAATAATGTTGCTAACTCATGTCAGGTTTGTCATCGCGAACCTGAGATCAAACTAGTTAACAATGTTTATGACAGGCAGGATAAGGTCATTCAGCTATCCAGGATCGGTCTTCATTCTCTTACAAAGGCTCATATTGAAGCTAAAGCTGCCTGGGATGCGGGAGCATCGGATGAACAGATGAAACCAATACTTGCTTTAATAAGACAGGCCCAATGGAGATGGGATTTTGTTGCAGCAAGCCACGGCGGAAGTTTTCATGCTCCGCTTGAATGTGCGCGGATAATCGGAACTTCAATTGAAAAATCAGAACAGGCAAGAGTGTTACTTTCTGCTTTACTTACAAATCTAAAAGTCGCGCTGCCTGTCCCGATGCCTGATCTTTCAACTAAAGAAAAAGCGCAGCAGTATATCGGACTTGATATTGACAAGATGCTCGAAAGCAAGAAAGTCTTTCTTGAAACTGTAGTTCCGGTATGGGATAAAGAAGCTGAAGAAAGACACGACAAGATGGATCAGGATTACAAGTAATAATTTACTGTCCGGTTATACTGATCTTTTGTATCTTTTTGTGAATATCATTTAATTCCAAAAGTGCAGCAGATCCGTACCAGGGTATTAATTCCATCTCAAGCACTCCTGCCTGAATTGCCGGGTCCGTCTCAGTGAGTTTTTTTGCTTCTTCCACAGTTTTGACATCAAATATATATATTCCGCGGATGTCCTGATCACTGTCCATAAATGGCCCCGCCAGCACCAGTACGCCTTCTCCGGCAAGTCTGATAATATTATTCAGATGCGCCATCTGAAGTCTCTGGGATTCTTCTTTATCCTTAGAAGAAACTTTCCCTGATCTCAGAAAAGCCATTACATAAGTCTTCATGCCGTAATCATCAGCTCCCAGTTTTTCCGCATATACTGAATCATATAATGATCCTGTTTGGTTACCGTCTGTCTGGGAAAAAATATGTTTTCCGGTTAAAGTAATTAGAACAATAAAAAAAATGATTGATTTAATGAACATAAACATTGAGTTAAATAATAAATTATTTTTAAACATAATATAAAAACTATTTCCAGATATTCCAAACCGATAAATTTATATGATCCTGTGTTTTCACTTTTTATTTTTTATCTGTGAATTCTCCCAAACACATTTCAAATGCTGAACATCCTGCAATCATCAGCAATTTATTGTATACAAAATGTTTCTTTAAGTTCTGAAAATAAAATTGAATTTACAAATATTTTTGTTTAGATTTTTTAAAATTTTATTTGAATGCCCGCCGATTAACTTATGTTTAGATAAAAGATTAATAAAATAATTATAAGAATATATCTTTTAACTCAATTTCGGTCATCCTCCCCGTCTTACTGACCGGATTAATTTATTAACATAATAAACATAAAGGAGATTTAAATGAAAACATTTGTTACTGCAATACTTGTTATTTTAACAAGTTTTCCCATCCCTGATTTTCACATCAATGTTCTTGAAGCTCAGGTAGTACCTCCTGCTTATGAAAACACTGCAGGTACAACTTCTTTTCTCGGACCTTATGCAAATTCTGCGAGAACTTATCAGCTTCTGATTAAGAGTACAATGCTTTCAGGTCTTGAAGGTCAGAATCTGACTTCCTTAAGTTTCCGACTTCCTGCAAGCGCATCGGCTGACTGGCCGCTTACCGGTTACACAATTAATAATTACAGAATATATCTTAGTAAAAGTGTCGATCCTTCTGCCAGGAGTCTTTTATTCTTTTCCGATAATGCCGCTGGTCCTCAGATCCAGGTAAGATCGGGTCCGCTTAACATAGATTCAGCATCTTTTAAATCCGGAAGTTCACCTAATTTGTTTGGTCCGGATATATTTTTTGATATACCTTATTTATATACTGGCGGGAATCTGCTTGTGGAGATCCGCCAGTCAGGTTTCTCCGGAACTTCGAGATCCATGGATGCTATAGGTACTTCTATTTCAGGTTACGGAACAGATTTCAGTGCATGCTGGAAAAGCACTGATACAGCCACATTCAGTGCCTTGCAGGGAAATTTTTGTGTTGTAAAGCTAAACGGTACACCGGCTCTTAACCTCGGTCTTACCGCGCTTATTGAAGCCCGATATGATGGTGTGACTGATTTAATGGTAAGTGACACAACTTTGGTTTATCTCAGATCAGATTTCTCACCATATAGTATAATAGATTCTGCTACTTCTGTATTGGATCAGAATGGTAATGGTACTTTTTATTTCGGAAATGCCGTAAACGGAACTTCTTATTATGTTGTAGTAAATCACCGGAATTCAATTGAGACCTGGAGCGCTTCAACTCATAGCTTTACAGGTGATACTTTAAGTTATGATTTTACGACCGGTGCTTCCGCAGCTTATGGGAATAATCAGGAACCTGTAGGTTCACGCTGGACTATTTTTTCAGGAGATATAAATAAAGACGGTTCTGTAGATCTGTCGGATCTTTCACTTGTTTATAATGACGCGGCTTCTTTTGTTTCAGGTTACGTTTTAACGGACGTAAACGGTGACCTTTTAACTGACCTCAATGATCTTCTTGATGTTTATGAAAATGCTTCAAAATTTGTTGCTGTAATACAGCCGTAAATTTCAGATCCAAATTAAATGCTGCAGCAGAAGCAATAGAAGAATTAATTCAATAAAAAAAGAGCAGAAGTTTAAATAACTTCTGCTCTTGGTTTTTACAAACACTTTTAAATTAATAACCGTAAAGCTCTTTTAATTTTCTTTCAAATACATCTTTCTGAAAGAAATTATCTTCCAGTGTATTTGCAAAAGGAACAGGTGTATCGAGACTTGCGCTTCTCATGACCGGTGCATCAAGATAGCTGAAACAATGTTCGGAAATATATGCTGCTATCTCTGCTCCAATTCCGCCCGTAAGCGTGTCTTCATGAAGTATGATAAGCTTGCCGGTCTTCTTTACACTTTCTTCAATTGTTTTTTTATCCCAGGGAAGAAGGATCCTCATGTCAATCAATTCGGCTGAAATCTCCGGATTCTTCTGAAGAGCTTTTTGAGCCCAGTGAACTCCCATGCCGTATGTTACGATCGTAAGATCATCTCCTTCTGTAACCAGCTTTGCTTTTGTTGTATCAACTGTATAATAATCATCAGGTACCTCATCCGATATGCTTCTGTATAAAGCTTTATGCTCAAAGAATAAAACCGGATTAGGATCTTCTATAGCCGCCGAGATCATTCCCTTTGCATCATAAGGATTCGACGGGTAAAATATTTTTAGTCCGGGTGTATGGAAAAACCATGCTTCATTCGACTGTGAATGAAATGGTCCCGCACCGACTCCAGCTCCGCAGGGCATTCTGATCACAACATCCGCATTCTGTCCCCATCTGTAATGGATCTTTGCAAGATTATTAACAACCTGATTAAAACCGCTGGTAACAAAATCAGCAAACTGCATTTCAACTACAGACTTGATCCCTTTTATTGACAAACCTAGCGCAGCTCCTATTATTGCGGATTCACAAAGAGGAGTGTTTCTTATCCTGTCTTTTCCGAATTCCTTATAAAAATTTTCCGTGATCTTGAATACACCTCCGTATTCGGCTACATCCTGACCCATGATTATCAGATCATCATATCTTTCGAGTGACTGGCGAAGTCCGTCTGATACTGCATCAATAAGCCTCTTCTTTGTTTTTTTATCTGTCAAAGGGTGAATGATCATTTGATCAAACGGAGCATAAACAGAATTTATTTCTTTACTGCTGTCAGGTATTATTTCATTTTCCTGATATGCAATTTCAAGGGCATCATCAATCTTCTTTTTAAAATCTCCTCTGATCGTATCTTTGAGCTCTTCACTTAATATTCCTTCTTCGATCAGATAATTTTCAAAATTTGATATAGGGTCTTTCTTAGCCCATTCTTCTATAAGTTCTTTGGGTACATATTTGACACCCGAAGCTTCCTCGTGTCCACGCATTCTGAATGTCATACATTCGAGCATGACCGGATGAGGATCGACTCTCATATTCTCTGACAGGGTTTTGATTGTATCATAAACAGTTAAGATATTATTCCCGTCTATCTGCATGGCTTCCATACCATAACCGATGCCTTTTTCTATTAAGTCACTGCATTTGTACTGCTCGCTGACAGGTGTTGAAAGTCCGTAAGCATTATTTTCAATTATAAATATAACAGGTAAATTCCAGACTGCAGCTACATTCAAAGCTTCATGAAAATCACCTTCGCTCGTTCCGCCATCACCTGAAAAAACCGCGGTTACTTTATTTTCTTTTTTCAATAAGCTCGCAAGTCCGATTCCGTCCGCTATTCCCAGTTGAGGACCAAGATGGGAGATCATGCCGACAATGTGATACTCATTCGTTCCGAAATGAAATGAACGCTCCCTGCCGTTTGAAAAGCCGTTTAACTTGCCCTGTAATTGTTTGAAAAGTTTATCAAGCGGCAAACCTTTTGTAGTAAACACCCCGAGATTTCTATGCATCGGAAGGACATACTCATCATCCTCAAGCGCTGATGTTACACCCACAGAGATCGCTTCCTGCCCTATTCCTGAAAACCATTTTGAGATCTTTCCTTTTCTCAGAAGCAAAAGCATTTTTTCTTCGATCAGGCGCGGGAGAAGAATTGCTTTATACAGATCGGTAAGTGTTTCGTCAGTGTAATCTTTTCTGTCGTAATTCATTACTCTTCTCTTTGTATCTGAAACCAGATGTGATTCCATAAAAATTAATTCTGTTTAATTTTGGGTGAATTGCTGAAAATAAAAAAACCTTTAATTGATTTTGCGGTCTGATTTATTTTCCGGGCTGATAGGATCTTGCAAGCAGCTGACTGTCCAGCGTTAATAATCCTAAACCTTCTCCTTTTATTAATTTAAGCTTTGCAAGAAGTTTTGAGATCGTAGCTTCTTCCTCTACCTGCTCATCTATATACCACTGAAGAAAACTCTTGACCGAGTGGTCATTCTCCGATATAGCCGTATCCATTAATTCATTTATACTTTTTGTCACATACTTTTCATGTTTTAATGATTCTTCTATTACATCCACTACTGAAGAATATTTTGACTTTGGCTCTTTAAGAGATTTCAGTATCACTCTTCCGCCTTTGTCATGGACAAAGTTAAACATCTTCATTGCATGAAAATGTTCTTCCTGCGCCTGTACATTAAAGTAATTGGCAAATCCTTCCATTTCGATTGATTCAAGATAAGCGGACATTGAAAGGTATAAGTATTCGGCAAAAAACTCTCTGTTAATCTGATCGTTTAAAGCGTCCTGAAGTTTTTTTGTTAGCATTTTTATATCTCCTTTTTTAGTTTTTCCAAAATAACTATTTGAATTATCAGATTAAATGTGTTAATGCATAAAATCTGTTTAAACCCGTTTCAGTAAAAATTTTATTTTTTAATTTCTCTGATTAATCCCGGCATCGAGATAAAAATCCTCTATTCCAAACTCTTTTTTTATCCGGTTGATTTTTTCCATGATAAAGTCAGAGTCCTTATCCCTGCTTTTAACGGCAGTGATCATCGTATTCCTCGCAGTATGTTCGGTTGAAATAAATTCAAATATCTTAGTATCATAACCGGAATGCTCAAGATACATAGCTCTTAAACTGTCCGTAAGCGTCACTGCAAATCTCTCCTCAAGTATTCCGTCTCTGTAAACTTCTTTTAATAATTCCGGAAACACAATTTTTTTTCTTAAATATTTCTGGCAGCATGGAGCAAGAATGATTATTTCCGCTCCGGACTTTACCGCATATATGATCGCATCGTCAGTAGCCGTGTCGCATGCGTGCAGGGCTACTGCTATATCGGATCTCTCATCTTTAAACTGTTCGATGGCTTTGGACTCAAATCTCAATCCGCTGAAATCACATTCACCGGCAATGTTGTTTGATAATTTTACAAGTTCATCCCTCTGCTCAACTCCGCGGATACTGACTTTCTTTTTCAGTTCATTTGTAAAATAATCATACAGAGCAAAGGTCATATAGCTCTTACCGGAACCCATGTCTGTGATCTTCAGTTCATCCTTATCCTTCAGATCAGATGATCTGTAAAGTGAATCAACAATTTCAATAAACTTATCCACCTGTCTGAATTTGTCATATCTGTCAGCCTTGACCTTTCCCTCTTTATCAGTTATGCCAAGACGATAGAAATAAGCAGCTTCCGGATCAATAAACCTTGATTTTGTCCTGTTATGCTGTGCAGGATCGGCGGTCTTGTAAGTTGATTTTTTTGTGTGAAGTTTCGGTATTCTCTTTTTGGAATAATCGAGAGTGAAATCATTTCCGGATGTGAATAAAGTAGCGCTGAGAAAATCCTTTCCGAGCACTTCCTGAGCTAATTTGATCCCGGCTTCAGTATCAAAATTTTTTACAATATCCTTTGTCCTGTATCTGAATTTGAATGATATTTTTTCTTCGCCTTTGACAATTATTCTGGTCACAAAAATATTCTGAAATTCTTTATCATCACCGCGGTACTTTCCAAACGTGATCTTTACAAAAGATTTATCATCAAGACTGTTTCTTAATAACTCAATAAATCTGTCCTTTTCACTATCCATATTTTTAATCCCTCAGAGAATGTAAGAACTTTACTTTCTCTTTTATCATGCTCTTCATTCCGTTGCTCTTTATAATATCCCTTACAACTTCATTATCAGCATAGACCTGCCATTCCGTTATGAGATTGTCCTTTACCTTTGCCCTCCATGCAGCCGGTATCTCAAACATATCCGATTTACTCACTTCATCCGTATCGAAGGTCCCTTTTGCAGTCCCGAATATTGCGACTGAGTCATCAGTCAGTAATGTATGCTTTATAGAAATTTCATAATCAGGAAACCATTTAAAATATAATTTCCATGCATTTTTCATTTCCTTTTTCCCGTTAACTATTATCCCCATTGAATCTGTGAATTTATGATCATCGGTTAATAGCTGTACTATCCCGTTGATATCCTGATCATTTATTTTTTCAATAAAATTAAGAACCGTAGTGAGTATATCTATCTGTTTCGAAATCTCATTCTTTTCTTTGTTAATGGATTCTATGTCCGATTCCCTTCCGAGATAATATGAATCAAGCTTTGTTTCCGTAATTTTATTCTTTACTTTTTTTACACTGAAAGCAGTTACTCCCGGACGGGAGGTTACAACTCTTATCGGTTCACTGCCTACAAAATGTATCGCAGCGCCGTCTTCTACTCCGTAGCCTTCGCCAATTGTGCCTTCCAGTATTAATTTATGAAAAGCGGATTTCAATTCGGCTCTGTCATCATAATGCGGACAAAAACTTCCCTTCAATAATCCGAGACACGGAAGTCTCGTAAGAACACCCTTTGACGGATTTGTTATTCCGTCATTGAACCAGCATATAGCTCCAGCGCTCATTCCCGTTAGTATCACTCCTCTGGCCCAGGCTTTTCTCATTATTTTATCAACACCCGTTTCCTTCCATTTATCCATTATAAGTTTTGTGTTTCCGCCGCCCACATGTATAATGTCTTTGTCCATTATAAAAGCTTCTATATCATCTGGAGGATCGAGAAAGGATAAATGTGAAGGCTCGCATTGCTGTTTGCTGAAGAATTCATAGAACATATCCCTGTATTCCTTGCCATCACTGCTCGCTGTTCCCATGAAACAGATCCTGGGTTTCTTTTTCGGTACCAGATCCAGTATATACTTATCGAGCAAACCATTGTGCGGCTCCATGGAAAACATTCCGCCGCCTAAAGCGATTATCTGACGCAGAGGTCTTCTTATCATTTTAATTATTTGAGTTTTGTTGAATTTACATTTTGATAAGATACTAAGGATGGTTTTGAATTTCAGTGGAAAAGTTAGGGCGGGATTTCTTTGCCTCTATGTCTCTGAGACTCAAAGAACTGGATATTTCATCAAGCTTTCCGCATTTTTTATAAATATTAACTCATTGATTATTTTTCAAAATCTTTAAATCTAACTTTAAGAACCTTTGGTCCGGATTAAATATTGTAAGTTAGATTCTTCCTTTTCAGTTTTTTAGGATTTCTCATAAAATGAAAACAAACAAATACAATAATTTTATTTTTGTCAATTATATAATCTATTCCATAAGGAAACTTTTTTATAAATGCTCTTCGAATTATTCTATAAATCTTAGTATAAGATTTTGGATTCTCTATAACTTGTGCTAATGAAATTTTTAATTCCTGCAAAAAAGAATCTCCCAATCCAATCTGTTGTTCTTCATACCATCTATATATTTCACTTATATCTAACTCAGATTAATTTCTTATTATAATCTTTACATCATTTTCCATTTTTAAGCTTTCCTACAAGTTCATCCCAACTTATTCCCTGTTCAGGGTTTTCATTATAATCATTTAATCTTTCGTCCAGTTCAATTTTCTGATTTTCTGTTAATTCAAATTTCTCAGAAGAATCTGCTAAACTATCCCAGATAATTTTTACCAGATTAATCCGGTCTTTGATATCCAGTTTTAAAATTTCATTTATTTGAGATATATTCATAATTTACACAGAATTATTTCTCATCAATATACTAAGGATAATTATTTTTTCACTATGAATTTAGAACTTTGATCTTAATAAAATCTACGGAAATGGATTAAAATATTTGTCAGGCAATCACCACTTATAAATTTTTGTTAAGTCTTTGAATTTCATTTAAAATTTTCAAACATAGTTTTGAAAAGCGCAGGTTCAGATTAAATATATTGTAGCAACAGATTTTAATCCGTTGCGGCGTTTAATCTATTGCGGAATTCAATCCATTGTAATAATCATTCCATTGAAATGACCATTGCAAAACAGATTAAAAAAATCTCTTAGTGGCTTTGTGGCTGGGTGGTAAGTTATGTTTGTTGAAATGTATGAGTGTAATAATTTGTATTTCTTTCCAGAATCATCTTATCTAATTTTGTTTATGTCACTCGAAACAACTTCCATGATCGTAATCGTAGTCGCGGCAATTCTGATGATTGTCCTTGAGAAACTCTTTCCTTATAACAAAGGTCAGAAGATCTTCCGCGAAGGTTTCTTTAACGATATTATTCTTTATTCAATAGTTCAGAGTTATGTGCTTGGACTGATAATTTTCGGATTACTTAACTGGATCAAATTCAACACAAACCTGTATCAGTACAGTCTGATCGGTGAATGGCCGGTCTGGACACAGGTTCTTTTCTTTGTTGTGACTCACGACTTTTATATATACTGGTTTCACAGATGGCAGCATAAGAATAAAATTCTGTGGCGGACACACGAAGCTCATCATTCTCCAAGGACTGTTGACTGGCTCTCAGGAGCACGTTCACATTCCCTTGAAATACTCATTAACCAGTCAGTTGAATTCGCCCCGATAATTCTTCTCGGCGCATCGCCGGAAGTTGCAATATACAAAGGCATGATAAGCGCAGTCTGGGGAATGTTCATTCATTCCAATATTGATGTGCGACTCGGTAAACTTCAGTATTTTATTAACGGTCCGGAGCTCCACCGCTGGCACCATTCCGACGACGGCGGAAGGGAATTTGAGAATAACTACGGTACAAAATTAGCCGTTTGGGACTGGATCTTCGGAACGGCTTTCTTCCCGGATCCAAACGTTCGCAAACCCGAAAAATTTGGGTTGAGTGATACTCCGGACTATCCGTTGTCTGTAGATGAGATAAAGCCGGATAAGAAAATTCAATCTGTTTTTGTGATCATTTATTATGACATTGTCAGCTATATAAAACAGCATGTTTACGCATTCAGAAAATTCAAGTGAATTTTTGGTTTTATCAATTCCGCAGTTTATTTTACTTCGCCTGTATTTGTTTTTCAGCACCGGCTCTTCTCCAGCAACAATGTACAGACGTTCACATTATTTAAAAATATACTCTGTGAATGTCAGATATTATTTTTTGCTATTCCTCAAATGCATACTAAACACAGAAACTCCCTTGTGATATAGTCTTCCCTAAAAGTTTTATTCACACCGGATAGTTGCAGTCGCATACTTACGGGGATAATTCTGCTCTGTCTTCAGGAGATTCTGTTCTTTCAGAGGTGAAATTAAAAGAAGGGATATGATGAGTACAGTACTGCCCATAACATATTTTAAAAAAATATTTACTTTAAATCCAATTCAAATCAAACAATTCAGGTTGTGAAATGAAACAACAAGTATGTGATAAATTGCCGGAAAAAATTCAGAGCATTGGAGGAAAGCAAAAATTTTCTTAGTGTAAATTTAATCAGCGAATTAATCTGTCAGAATCCAGATTAAGATTCTTAATATCGGTGTTTATCTTCATTTCCAAAAGTTCTTCAAGAGATACCGGTAATCTCATTGACCAGTTGTCCCCGCTTACAGTTCCGGGAGAATTGATCCTGAAATCCCCGCCACTGTAATTTCTCAGAATATCTTTATCGAGATACAGATATTCCATTAAAAGCTGTATCGAAAATATGGAATCTGTTTCTGAAATTTTCTCAAGTGTTTTCTTTATAAAGGCTACAGTTATTTTATTCACCGGATTACTTTCATTCATACCGATAAATTTCAGGAAACTGTTTCTCTCGCTGAAACTGGAAAGATACAAACTGACTATTTCCCGCGCCTGATCATAATCCATTTTCAAAGTCTCAAGTAAAACATAAACATTCCTTATCTCTTTCTTCCATGACAATCTGCCGTGTAAATTGCCTTCGAAAAGTCTTTCAAGCAGATAATTATAGTCACCATCCCGGATATTCAAACTTCCGCACACTTTGCTGAATGTAAATTCATCGATCGTGCCGGCTTCGTATTTCCACCAGGCGGGCAGTGAACTTGAGTCATGTGTCGAGACTGTAGCTGCTGAATTTACCCTGTATGATCCTGCAGATTTGAATTCCTGATTTAAATTTTTCTCCCATCTCATTACGTCAATTCCGGTTATCCCGAATTCTTTCAGCACTTTATCAGAGCATTCCGGAACTGTGCCGAGATCTTCCGCACAGGGAAGCATATCCGAACTGTCATTCATCTCTTCAAGAATCTTCCTTCCGTGACCTTCCCAGTAGTATTCTTCTTCAGGATCAAACTTGCCGTTATATCCCGCATTTTCTACCGGCTCATTTTTAGAGATCGTCCATATTCTGAACAACCCGACAAAGTGGTCTATCCTGAACATGTCATAAAAATTCGAAGCATATTTTAATCTTTGTTTTATATAAACAAAATTCTGAGTTTCAATATTTTCCCAGTTGTAAGGAGGCATTCCCCATCTCTGTCCTTTTGAAAAATACATATCGGGCGGAGCTCCTGAAGACAAGTTCAGTTTGAAGTAATTCTTATAAGCCCATACATCAGCGCTGTTGCGTGAAACAAGAAACGGCAGATCGCCCATTATCAGGATTTCCTTTTTTGAAGCATATTTCTTAACGGATCTCAGCTGTTCATACAACTGCCACTGCAGCCAGAAATAAAAATTCCTCTCGTTCTCATTTTCCCTTAATATTTTTTCAGCCGTCATCGATGATATATAAGCGTATTTCAGTTCCCAGTCAGACCAGTCTTTTCCGTTGTGCATATCGGTTAATATCCTGAACAAAGAATAATACTTCAGCCATTGTTTGTTTTTATTTACAAAAATTTCAAAATTTCTTATACCATTAAGATCAACGGTGCTGTATATTTTTTTTAATAAATTTAGTTTTTCCTTTTTTATTTCATAATTTACTTTCAATGTATCTTTTAGAAATTTATTCTTAAGCCCGCGGATATCTTTTCTGAATGGTCTCAGATCCGTTTTTCTGAGATCATCAAAAGACAGATACATTGGTTCGAGAGCAAATGTACTGATCGCATTGTATGGGGAAAAATCAAATCCGACTTCATTAAGCGGGAGAAGCTGGATAATGGATAAGCCTGTAATTGCGCACCAGTCAACCATTTTTTTTAGATCAGGGATCTCGCCAATTCCAGAGCTTTTTTTTGAATGAATTGAAAATAAAGGTAAAGCAACTCCTGCGCGTTTTTTTATTCCGATCCTTTTCCATTTCTCAGATGTCCGGGAAGTATAAAACAGGTTCTTATCCAAATGCTTTTAATATTTATATTACTTAGTAATTTACTCTTATTTTTTATTTTTCTTCAATACTTCATTTTTATACATGATATCTCCATTAAACTCATTCCCTTTATTGCTCCTTGCCTCCGAAATTCTTTTTATAAATTCCTCTTCAAGAGATTCACCGTTTATTTCCTTTGCATATTCAATTGCCCTCGCTGCATACTGTAATATCTGCAGAGTCTCAATCCCTGAAATGTCAGAAAAGAACCAGCCGCAGCTTGTATACATCAGCATTGCATACTTCTGCATTTCCATAAGTTTAATGCAGATCATACATTCTTCATCTGTCAGAACTCTTTTACTGTTTGTATAAAAAAACTTCTGAAGATGTTCTTTATCATCATATAATATCACCTGTATATATTCATTACGCGCTTTCCAAATATCTTTCAGATATTTATTCCCTTCAGATTCAAAGATCAGAATAAGTTTATCTCTTAACCAGTCCAGACTCTCCCTGAGAGGTTTTCTCCATTCCTGACTCGGATATTCGTCTGATCTTCCGCAGCCGCAGTTTTCCTTCCATCTCCCGACTCCGTGTACACAGCTCCATGAAGTTCCCTCACCGTTATGACCTTCCTTTAACTTTACTTCATAAACGGGTGAATGAAGAGAGAGATATTCTCCAAAATTAACTATCTTAAATTCCGATTCCGGGATCATTTCAGAAAATAGGTAGGACAAAGTTCTTTCAGTGTATTTTTTATGATGTCCGAATGTTTCTCCGTCAACTCCCACGCTTATCAGATCATTATTTTCATGGAAGTTCAGAGGAACCTGTCTCAGTCTGTTCATTAATCTTGATGATTCATATATATGATCATCAAATGCAATATTCTTTGAAAGCGGACCGTCATAAAAAAATATATTTATTGACTTTCCTGAATATATTTTTGAGAAATATAAATAAGGCTGGTTTGTATTAATATTGCCTGATGAGACATCCGTCCATTTTATATTACCTGTTTTTCTGATCTTATCTGCTTGTGAAGGATCAAGAATTATATACTTTATGTTTTCTTCAACGAGTATTTCAAGAGTATCCGTATTACAGGCAGTTTCGGGCAGCCATATTGCTTCGGGTTCTCTTCCGAAATGAAATTTAAAATCCCCGACTCCCCATCTTATCTGAGTGATCTTATCCTGCCTGCTGGCAAGCGGCATAATGAGATGATTGTAGATCATCGCAATTGCATTTCCGTGACCGCTATGCAGAGCAATGCTTGCCTTGTCCCCGTCTATTATCTTTGAATAGGTCTTGTGATGTTTCTTTCTGATCCAGCCGAGAAGTGACGGACCGAAATTAAAATTATAATATTCGTAATTATTTATCCTGTGGATGACATTGTCATGTTCATCTACTATTACCGCTTCAGAATTCGGTTTATAGCATTCCTGTAGTATCCTTTCATTCCAGTCATGAAATGGCGCGGCTGAGGGCTGGGTCTCTATTTCATCTGTCCAGGCATTTTCCCTTGGCGGCTGGTAGAAATGCGTGTGTATGCAGAGTGATATTTTCTTATCCAAAATTTGTTTTTAAGCAAACTAAAAATAGTAATATAAAAATGTTAGTCTGAACGATATCAATTCTGCCGAAAATGTTTTTAAAAAAACCAATAAACTTTTTTTGTTTTGCACAATAAATATAAAAATAAACATATATCAGAATTCATTGTGAAAGCAATTTTATATATATGAATATATTTTAAACGGTCAGCTTTAGTAAGTTTACTTAAGTTCACCGCTTATGATCAACAGCAACTGATAATAATTTTTTTGCCACGGATTAGCATAAATTATCACGAATTAAATTCTTACAAATAAAATTAATTTTACTTATCTGTGAAATCCTGGTTAATCTGTGGCTAACCGGCAGTTTCGAAAGAATCTGCCGGTAAACTTTGATGCTACATATAAATTGTTTTGAACAGATATGTGAAAATAAACTGAAATTTATACATTTAGACTAAAATAAAATTTATAAAAAGATTATCTTATCCATTATTTTTTATAATTAAAATGCACCCATTTTGAAAAACACAGAAAAAGTAAAACGATACCCTGTAGAAAAATTTTTCGCAGTAAGAACAATTTCCGGATTTACAATATCACCAGATAATAAAAAAATATTTTACATCTCAAATACAACAGGTTCCCCGCAGATCTGGAGCATTCCCATCGACGGCGGATGGACTGATCAGGTCTCCACATGGAAAGAATCCATAAAAATGCTGCAACATTTTCCTAAATCAAATGAATTAATATTTCAAAGTGATGATAAAGGAAATGAGAATATGCAGATATTCAGAATGCCCGACAGCGGTGTAGAGGTAGCGCACCTTACAAAAGGTTTTGAGGATTCACAGTGTTATTTCAGTACCTTTAATAAATCCGGAACTCATTTTTTATTTTCCACAAATAAAAGACTTAAACATAATTTTGATGTTTATATTCAGGATCTCAAAACCGGCAAAAGCAAACTTATAAAAAAATTCGAAGATCATTACCCGACGCTTGCAGATACAATGAGCTCGGATGAAAGATATATTACATTCATTAAAGTTTATGGGAATATCAACAGTGATATTCTTCTGCTTGACAGAAAAACAAATAAATTTACCAACATTACTGAGCACGATTTATCCGTAAATGTTTCTAATTCAGGTTCTGAATTTGACAAAAACAATAAAGGTTTTTATTATATCTCTGATGAAGGGAGAGAATTCAAAGGCATAAAATATTTTGACATCGCCAGAAAAACTTCAACATGGATAATAAGAGAAAAATGGGATGTCACCGGATTCAAGATCTCAAAAGATCACACTCAGTTGCTCTGGATAATAAACAAGAACGGCAGCAGTACTCCGAAAATAATGAATTTGAAAACCGGAAAAGCCGGAAATCTTAAACTCCCGAAAGGTCATTACACTGATATTAAGTTTACTTCTGACAATAAAAAACTTGTAATATTAAGCGATAGTCCTCTGACGCCTGGTGATCTCTTTGTATATGACATAAAGCTGAATAAACTTAAGCAAATAACAAATTCACTTGTCGGTGGTGTCTCCGAAAAAGGACTTACAAAAGCATCTGATGTATTCTATGAAAGTTTTGACGGATTGAAGATACATGCTCTGTTGTATATTCCCAAAGGGACCAGGAAGAATGGAAAAAATCCTGCTATAGTATGGCCTCACGGCGGACCCGAACATCAGGAGATACATAATTTCAGCAAGTATATTCAGGTAATGACCAATGCAGGTTACATCGTAATCGCGCCTAATTTCAGGGGAAGCACCGGATACGGAAAAACTTTTCAGAAGAAAATATATAAAGACTGGGGCGGGGCTGAATTTAAAGACGTGCTCGGAAGCGTGGATTATCTGAAAAAGACCGGTTATGTTGATCCGAAAAAACTGGCTGTCGTAGGAGGCAGTTTCGGCGGATTTATGTGCATGACCTGCGTAACCAGGCGACCTGATATCTGGAAATGCGCCGTAGATGTTTTCGGTCCGGCAAATTTGTTTACCTTTATTAAATCTGTTCCCGAGCACTGGAAAAAAGGCGTCGATGAACTCGTCGGTAACATAGAAAAAGACAAAGCTATGCTGAAAGAAAGATCACCTATATTTTTCATAAAAAACATAAAATGTCCTTTGCTTGTAGTTCAGGGAAAACATGACCCGAGAGTTGTGGAGGCAGAATCTGTTCAGATCGTAAAAGAGATGAAGAGAAGAAAAAAACCTCATCAGTATATACTGCTCGAAGATGAAGGCCATGGATTCAGCAAAGTTTCAAATCAGATAATCGTATTTGAGAATATGATAAACTTTCTCGACAAATATTTAAGATAAATACAGTTGGAAAAGAAAAAAGGGAAATTAGTTTTAGAAAACGGAGTTGTGTTCGAAGGATCACTATTCGGATATGATGAGATATCCGTCGGCGAGGTAGTGTTTAATACTTCTCTGAGCGGTTATCAGGAAATCATAACCGATCCGTCATATTACGGGCAGATCGTTATTATGACCTATCCTCTGATCGGAAATTACGGTACCAATGAAGCTGATATTGAATCTGAAAAAGTTCAGATAAAAGGACTTGTCGTGGGCAGTTATGAAAATGAATGGAGTAATTTTGATGGATTAAATTCTCTTGATGAATATTTAAAGATAAATAAAGCAACAGGAATATCAGGAATAGATACCCGCGCTTTGACTAAGATGATCAGAAGCGAAGGAGCGATGAAAGGAATTATAGCTGATGATCAGATAAATGAAAAAGAATTGCTCGCGAAGCTCACTGAGGCACCTTCAATGTCAGGGCTTGATCTTGTTAAATTTGTTACTGCGAAAAAGAATTACGTTCTGAGATCAGCTGATCCAAAATACAGAATAGCATTATATGATTTCGGGATCAAACAAAATATACTCCGGGAGTTTCTGAAGTTTAATGTAGAGATCAAAATATTCAATGCCGGTACTGATCATACGGAATTGCTTGATTATAAACCTCACGGAATTTTCCTGTCAAACGGACCGGGAGATCCTGAAGCAGTAAAATACGGAATTGAAAATGCCAAGAACCTTATCGGCAGGAATATCCCTATTTTGGGTATCTGTCTCGGACATCAGTTAATTGCGCAGGCGCTCGGAGGGAAGACCTATAAACTTAAATTCGGTCATCGGGGCGGAAACCATCCTGTGAAAAATCATCTCACAAATAAAATTGAGATCACATCGCAGAATCATGGTTTTGCGGTGGATACTGAATCCCTTAACAGGGATATCATCGATATTACTCATACAAATCTATACGACGGGACCAATGAAGGGCTGCGTCATAAAAAACTGCCAGTAATGTCTGTTCAGTATCATCCCGAAGCTTCTCCCGGTCCGAATGACAGTAAATATTTGTTTGATGACTTCATGAAAATGGTAAGGAATTAGTTCATTCATTATATGAATGATCCTCTTTTTTAAAAATAATTTTCAGTAAAAATTAAAATTTGGATATTTCAAAGATCATTGACGGAAAAGCTATCTCAATGCAGATCAGAGCAGAGATCAGATCAGAGACAGAGAAACTTAAAACGGAAAAAGGCATCGTTCCGGGTCTTGCATTTATTTTAATAGGTGAAGATCCGGCTTCTAAAGTATATGTAAGAAGTAAAGGTAAAGCATGTGAAGAACTTGGTTTCCATTCAGTCACTGAAACTCTTCCCGAAAGTATTTCCGAAAACGCTTTACTGTATCTTATCAACAGATTTAATGCTGATGAAAAGATTCACGGCATTCTTGTGCAGCTTCCATTACCTTCCGCCATTGATCAGCAGAGTATAATTGAATCCATAGATCATAAAAAAGATGTGGATGGTTTTCATCCCCTGAATGTCGGTCGTCTGCAGATCGGTGAAAAATGTTTCATTCCCTGTACTCCTTTTGGCATTACGGAGCTTTTAAAAAGATCAGGAACTGTAACTGAAGGAAAAAATGCCGTTATACTCGGAAGAAGCAATATTGTAGGCAAACCTGTTGCAGGTCTCCTTTTGAAAAACGAATTCAATTCCACCGTCACCGTTTGTCACAGTAAAACAAAAGATATCAGAGAAATCACCTCACAGGCGGATATTCTTATTGCGGCAATTGGTAAAGCAAATTTTGTGACAAAGGATTTTATTAAAGAGGGCTGTACTGTTATTGATGTTGGAATTAACAGGATTGAAGATAAGAATACAAAATCAGGATTCAAGATCACCGGAGATGTGAACTATGAGGATTGCTATGATAAATGCGGAAAGATCACACCGGTTCCCGGAGGCGTAGGACCGATGACAATTGCTATGCTCATGAAAAACACACTGGATTCAGCGAAAGGAATTATTTATGGCTGATCACAAAAATAATTATATCGAAGTTCAGATCTCATTCAACAAAAACAATTATGAGAATATCTGCAGCGAATTATACCTGAACGGAATTGAGAACATACTTGAAGAAGAAGGCGCGTTGAAATTATATTTTTCTGAAAATGAAAAAGAAAAAATTGAATCCCTCAAGAAAATTCTTGTTAATAAGAAGATCATCGGAGAAGATGAATTTACCGCTGAAAATTATGAAGGGAAGAACTGGAACGAAGCATGGGAAGAATCGATTGAGCCCGTTTATATAAGTGATAAAATAGTAGTTTACCCGTCCTGGAAAAAGTCTGATGTAATTGCAAAAGCTGAAAATGGAAAGGATAGAATACTCATAGAGATCGATCCTAAAATGTCATTTGGCACTGGTCATAATGAAACCACTCAGTTAGTTCTTGAACTAATGGCAGATTATATAGAAGGCAATGAAGAAAAACTGCTGGATTTCGGAACAGGCACCGGTATTCTTTCTATAGCAGGCATTAAACTCGGAGTAAATTCTGCAACCGCCATAGATACTGATAATGATTCTATTGAAAATGCCGGAGAATATTTTGTGAAGAATAATGTTCATGAAAAGATAAATCTTTTGAATTCAGATATAACAGAGCTTGAAGAAGATTCATTTGACGTGATCTGCGCAAACATTATTAGAAGTGTTATCATTGACAGAATTGAACACATTTCCGAAAAATTAAATATTAACGGTAAATTATTCATTTCAGGCGTTCTGCTTTCGGAGGATCAGGAAGTTCTCGAATATCTGACACAGTTTGATTTTGAAATAATTGATATTTCAAGTAAAGCAGAATGGATCGGAATATACGCAGTTAAAAGATAAACAGATTATTGGTATGACAGTAAAATATCTATAATTCAAAATATTTATTTTTAAAAAAATAAAATTAATCATGTTAAAAGAATTCAAGGAATTTATTTCAAAAGGCAATGCTCTTGATCTTGCTATCGGAGTAATAATCGGCGGCGCTTTTGGAGCCATAGTAACTTCAATAGTAAGCGACATTCTTATGCCTATCATTGGCGTGATAATGGGCGGAATTGATTTTACCGGACTTTCCGTTACTATCGGAAGCGCGGAAATATTATACGGGAAATTTATACAGGCAGCAATTAATTTTCTTATAATTGCTTTTGTATTGTTCATGATAATCAGAACGATCAATAAATTCAGAACCAAGAAGGAAGAAGAGCCAGCTCCGGAAGAACCATCAAAAGAAGAAGTGTTGCTTACTGAAATAAGAGATCTTCTTAAATCCGGCAAATAATCTTTTATTATAATATGCAATAATTGGCAAAAAATTTTCATTTTAAAGAAATATGGTTTTAGTTAAATTCAACCATAAAAAACAATACAATAATGGCTAAATTCGTATCAAATAAAAACGAGACAATTCGATTATTCGAGAATCCCGTATTGGAATATTTTTCTCATATTCATCCTGTGACTCCTGTCATAGTTTTTGTACCTGTATTACTTATACTTTCCTATTTCGGATATCAGCAAATCGGTATTATTAACGGAACATTATGCTTTGCGGCAGGAATTCTTCTATGGACGCTGATTGAATATGTGATCCACAGATGGGCATTCCATTATCATCCGAAATCTGAAGCAGGCAAGAGAATACATTTTCTTGTTCATGGAATTCATCATGACTATCCGAGAGACGCAACAAGACTGGTGATGCCTCTTCTTGTCAGCATTCCTCTGGCAGTATTTTTCTATTTTCTCTTCAGTGCAATATTCGGGGTTTATAATCTGAATATCTTCGCAGGTTTTATTTTCGGTTATGTATCCTATGATTCTATTCATTATGCGACTCATCATTTCAAAATGGAAAAAGGACTGGGAAAATTTTTAAAAGTTTATCATCTTAAACACCACTACAATGACGAGCACACTGCCTACGGAGTAAGTAATCCTTTGTGGGATTTTATTTTCGGAACTGTTCCGCCGCAGCTTAAGGAAAAGAAAGAATCCGGTGATATGATCACAAATGAATAACGGCTAAGTAATTTCCGGATTATTTCTGATAGTTCACAATAATTTTTAAAGCGCAAAAGGAATAACTGGTTTAATTTCCTTTAGCGCTTTTTGTTTACAATAAAAAATTTTATGCATAAACTTAATCCAAACGAAGGTAATTTTTTTTCTATACCCAATGATCTGCCCGGCAATTTTGAGCTTTTCCAGCCGGTTATCTCCGATGAAAATGTCAGCATAGAGAGAATTATCTCTACAGGGCAAAAGACACCGGATGGTCAGTGGCTTGAACAGGATAAAAATGAATGGGTCATTCTTCTGCAGGGTCATGCTGAAATTTTGTTTGAAGACGGCGACAAACACATTATTTTACCGGGACATTATTTTTTCATACCGGGAAATACAAAGCATAAAATTACAATGACAAGCTCTGATCCGCCCTGTATCTGGCTTGCCGTTCATTATTAAAATTTAGCTCAAATTTAAGCCTTCTAAAACTGAGTTATTGTTTCGCCACATACTACCAGAATTCACACTAATTATTTTCAGGATTAATTTTTTGAATTCTTGTTAATTCGTGAAATTTTTGGCAGCCTTAATTTCAATTTTGGAAGCTGTCAGCAGCAATTGAACAATAATTTTTTTGCCGCGAAACAGCACAAATTATATATTCTTTAAATTTATTTTTTGTTGATCTGTTAAAATCCGTGTTAATCTGTGACCATATGGCAAACAGACAGACAACTTCAGTAAATTAAAAATAAAATGAAAAGTTCAGCATACTGGATAGAAAAATTTGGAATGGGTGATCATCCCGAAGGAGGATATTTTAAAGAATCCTACAGATCCGGTGAGATCATAAAGTCCGGACATTTACCGCAAAGGTATAATGGTGACAGGAATTTTTCCACATCAATTTATTATATGCTCAGGGGAGATCAGTACTCAAAACTGCACAGGATAAAATCCGATGAGACGTGGCATTTTTATGACGGAAGCGGACTCGATATCTTTGAGATAGACATTGATGGAAATTTAACCGTTCATAAATTAGGTCTGGATCTGGAAGAAGGACAGACGCCGCAGGTATTGATAAAAGCGGGAAACTGGTTCGGTGCTGAAGTAAATAAACCGGATTCATTCTGTCTTGCCGGATGTACTGTTGCGCCCGGTTTTGATTTTGAGGATTTTGAATTAGGAAACAGGGACGATCTGATAAAGCAATTTCCTGAGCATAAAAAAATCATAGACCGGCTTACTTAAAATTTAAAATCTATACTTATGGACAAATTCATGCAGGCTGCAATAGATGAAGCCAGAAAAGGATTATCCGAAGGCGGCATTCCGATCGGATCTGTACTGGTAAAAGACGGTAAGATAATCGGCAGGGGGCATAACAGAAGAGTGCAGGAAAATGATCCGGTAATTCATGCAGAGATAGACTGCCTGAGAAATGCCGGAAGGATAGGAGTTTACAAAGACACAATACTTTATTCAACACTTATGCCCTGTTATCTGTGCGCCGGAGCATCAGTACAATTCGGCATAAAAAAAATAATAGCGGGTGAGCAGGAGACTTTTCGGGGAGCAGTTGAATTTATGGAATCACATGGTATAGAGGTCATTGATCTAGATCTTAAAGAATGCAAGGATCTGATGAATGATTTCATTAAGAAAAATCCGGATCTCTGGTTTGAGGATATAGGTGAATTGTAAAAGCCGGTGCTATATACAGAAGCAATGATCGGATTTTAAAGCTGCCGGGTTTATTTAAAATGAAGTTTCCAATATTATATTTCTATTGATTTTAAGTATTAAAAATTTAATATTAGATGCAATTAATCTTTAAGCTAATCCTCATATTGACAGATTTTATTTACCAAACCTTCAAAAAAGCTAAAATATATTACCGACTCTACTAAGATAATTTTCCAAAATTTAAATATTAAGATCATTATGGCAAAAATAAAATTTGTTATAATTTCCATTTTTTTAATACTAACAAATATTTCTACAGGACAGAATTCCAAATGGGAAAACTTTACCGATCTTAAGAATGTCACATCTCTTTCGACAGATACTGTAACAAACAAAATATACTGCGCGTCCAATGGCGGTCTTTTTGTTGTAGATCTTTCTACCGGAAATGTACTCGGTAAATATACAAATCTTAATGGTCTTATCAGCAATGAATTAACTTCCCTTCTGATAGATAATACTGAAAGACTATGGATCGGAGCTACTGACGGCTCTATTTCAATTCTGAATTTACAGACAGAGAAATGGAATTATATTTTTGATATTAAGAATTCTAACGAAGCAGATAAATCAATAAACTATCTGTATCAGACAGGTAATTTCATTTTTGTGGCTACCGGATACGGAATTCAAAAAATCTCAGTAAACAGCCTTAATTTTGTCGATGCTCCTTATTATAAACTCGGAAGTTTCCCAAACAATACACAGGTATATTCTTTGACTTCCCTCAACAATGTTCTTTATGCCGCCACTAAAACGGGTGTTGCCTATGCAAATTATGTTAATTCCAATTTAAATAATCCTTCTTCCTGGTCAAACTATAATTTAGGAAATTTATCTGCAGACGTCAGAACGATCGAAGCTTCAGTTGATAAGGTCTTTGCCGGATCATTGTCCGGTTTTAGTTATCTAAGCTCTGGTGTGTGGCAAAATTATCCCGATCCTTCTGTTTCCGGTCAGAATACTAAATTCATTAAAGCAACGGGAGTGAATTTATATTTTATCTCAAACAATAATATAAATTATGCGCCTCTTTCAACACTTCCTGCAGTAAAACCCTTTATCTCTATATCAAACAGCTATAGTGTTATTTCCACAGATAAAAATTCCAATCCGGTATTTGGCTTATCCGATAACGGTATAACGATCAGCATGTCAGGTTACAGTTCTTATATATTTCCAAACAGCCCTTATACAAACAGTTTTAACGGAATAACAATTGATCAGGATAATAATATATGGGCAGCCGGCGGAACAGTGAATTCTGGTTTTTATAAATTCGACGGGACAAACTGGTCAAATTTTACAACGGCAACTCACCCTGAGATTGGAAACAGTAACTGGTTTCAAAAGATAGTTTCCGGTAATGGAAATGTATGGGCTCTTGGTTTCGGCAGTGGTCCTACAAGGATAACAGGCAACAATATAACTAACTTTAATCCTTCAAATTCAAATATGCCGGGTATTTCCAATGACCCTAATTTCTGCGCTTCTTACGGCGGTTCTTATGATAATTTTGGTGTGTTCTGGGCGACATTTTTTGCCACAAATACGGGAAGATCTTTGTATGCATACAATACAAACGGTGAATGGATTGGATACATAAATCCTTCTATAATCAGTTCAGCAAGTTTGTCTGAAGTAGCTGTTGATTCATATAATACCAAATGGATAGTAACAAGCGGATCAAGATCAGGGCTTTACTTTTTTAATGAAAACGGAACCATTACAAATCCCTCCGATGATGTTTATGGATTCTATGACAATAATGATTTCGGCAGTGAAGTCACAAATGTCACAGATGTCATAGTTGATAATAATAATGAAGTATGGGTCACAACAAACAACGGCGTGTTTATCATCAGCAATCCTTACGGGGCAATTTTAAATCCTTCATCCAAACCACGTCCCCAGAAGCTCGGGATCATTTCAGGAAATCTGAGAGTTCCATTTACTGAAAACTGTATTTCAATTGCTTCCGATATCATTAACGATAAATGGGTTGGTTCAGAATCCAACGGCGTTTTTCATTTTTCATCAGACGGTACGACCCTGATCGATCAGTTTAATACTGTAAGATCACCAATACTATCAGACAGGATCGGATCAATAGCTGTCAGCAATATTTCAGGCAGGGCATTTTTCGGTACACGTAAAGGATTGTCATCTTATGCTACCAATGCAATCGAACCTGTGGCTGAGTTTGATGAGATCATAGCATCACCTAATCCTTATCTTGTACCTAATGCGGTCAATATGAAAATAGATGGTCTGGTAGAAAACTCCACTATAAAGATCCTGACAATAAACGGTGAAGTAGTAAATGAATTTGACTCGCCCGGTGGAAGGATCGCATTCTGGAACGGTATGAACAGTAATAATCAGCCTGCAGCTACGGGTATATATATTATTGTCGCATTCACAAGCGACGGAAGCCAGGTTGGCACGGGTAAAGTTGCTATTGTAAACAAATAATCTTTTTATTCAGATATTTCAATATGTTAATAATTCCTGTCATAGATATAAAAGACGGTAAATGCGTCAGAACTGTGGAAGGTCTTTCGGATTCAGCTGAATTCTATTCCGAAAGCCCTATCAATATGGCTATGCTGTTCAGGAAAGAAAACTTCAAGACACTTCACATTACTGATCTCGACGGAGCCATACACGGTAACATGAAAAATTTTGAACTGATCAAGGAGATCACAAAAGCAGTCGATATACCGGTCCAGCTCGGAGGCGGTATCAGGGATTTTGAAACTGCAAAAAAGATCATTGAAGAACTGGGAGTTTACAGAATAGTCATCGGGACAGCAGCTCTGAATAATCCTGATTTTATTAAAAAAATTATTGATACATTTTCATCATCAAAACTTGTCGTTTGCATTGATGAAAAATTAAATAATGTTGTAACTGATGGCTGGATCAATTATGCAAATATAACTCCTCTCGAATTTGCAAAACAAATGGAAACTCTTGGTGTAAAAAGAATTATTTATCAGGATGTAACACGTGTAGGTAATCTTTGCGGTCCGCATATCGAAAGGCTGATAGAAATTGCAAAAAACACAAAATTAAAGATCACATCTGCGGGAGGTATTTGTAATTACAAAGATCTTAAAAAATTAGCTGACATGAATTTTCCGGAAGTGGATTCCGTGATGATATCAAGAGCCTTATACGAAAATCAGTTCCCGTGTCAGAGAATATGGAGAGAGCAGGAAATAAAAGATAAATCTCTTGATCTTCCTGAAGTAAATTAGAAGATCACTGTTTCTTAACTATTTTATATATCTTATCGTCATTTTCCCGAATTCTTCCACGCCCGTCCCTGTTGCTTGTTGAAAAATAAATTGACCCGTCCGGTCCCTGCATTACTTCCCTTATCCTTCCAAAATCAACATCCGGCATCATCTCCGCTGAAATTATCTTTTCAGGATCTGTTTCATCTAATACAACTCTCATAATTCCGCTTCCTCTGAGACATCCGAAAAAGAAATTATTTTTAAACTGCGGGATAGCATCCGAACTGTAAAACATTCCTGACGCAGGCGCAATTGCAGGTGTGAATTCGCTTAAAGGTGAAATCATTCCTTCCTTGCTTTCCTTGTGTGATACTTCCGGCCATCCGTAATTTCCTCCTTTTACAATCAGATTGACTTCATCACCGCCCCCGGGACCGTCAAATCCCGAAGGACCATGCTCTGTGGAAAAAAGTATCTCAGTCCCCGGATACCAGTCAATCCCCTGAGCATTCCTGTGACCGTAACTCCAGACAGGATTTCCGGGAAAGGGATTGTCTTCAGGAACAGTGCCGTCAGAATTTACTCTTAATATTTTACCGTAGAGATTGTTAATATCCTGCGCAAGCTTTCTCTTTCCGGCATCTCCGGTTGTAATATAAAGTTTTCCATCAGGACCGAACTTTAATCTGCAGCCAGCGTGATAACGCTCGGCGGGCAGATCATCCATTATAACTTTTTCATCTGATAAATTATCTCCGTTATCTTTATATCTCACAACTTTTACTTTAAGATCACTTCCGTCATCATATGCATAACTTAAATAAATATATTTATTAGTCTTATATTCAGGATCAGCAGCCAGTCCCATTAATCCTTCCTCTCCTTCCGAAGAGACTTCAGCAAATTCTTTCAGCGGTTTATCGGAAAGTATTCCGTTTTCTATGACTCTTAACTTACCGTTCCGTTCAGTAAAAAGCATCCTGTCATCTCCCGTAAAAATTATGCTCCACACCACATAAAGATTTCCCGCAACTTCTTTTATTTCATACTCAGCTTCCGGGGTGTCTTCCGGGGTCTCTTCCGGTGTCTCTTCCGGTCTTACTTTTTCTGATCCGGAGCTTTTATTCTGATCTGCATATTCATCACGTGTGGACGATACTTTACAGCTTGTAAAACTGATATTGTAAAAAAAGATTGTTAATATTAATAAGTTTTTCATTTGCTTCAATATTTTTTTCTGTCAGATCAATGAGAGATCAAACAGTTGAATATACTACTTTTCCTTTTTTAAATACTGTTTTAAGATTATTCACTCCGAAATTATAAAACAGATATTTATATGAAGGCATATCAAAGATCAGCAGATCCGCCTGTTTGCCGGCTTCAATACTGCCTACTTTGTCTTCCATCATTACAGCATAAGCTGCATTTGCTGTTACGGCATTTATAATTTCTTCCGCGGACATTTTCAGCTTGAGAGATGCCAGTGACATTATCATCTGCATATTTTCCGTCATGCAGCTTCCCGGATTAAAATCAGTAGCCAGCGCGACTGGAATATTATTTTTGATAAGCTTGCGCGCCGGAGCATAAGGAATATCAAGGAAATATGAAACTCCGGGAAGAACAGTTGCAATGATCTTCCTGTTTTCCCTGATCTTGCTGAATGCAACAAGCTTTTCAATATCTTCATCCGAAAGCACTTCAAGATGATCCACTGACACAGCTCCGTGTCTGATTGCCGCATCCGTACCGCCGACAGAATAAAACTGGTCAGTATGCAGCTTTGGAATCAGACCGAATCTTTTCCCCATGGTAAATATCAGATCAGCATCCTCTGTGTCAAAATAATTTTTTTCAATGAATATATCTATAAATGTTGCAAGATTCTCTTTGGCAATTATTGGGATCATATTATGGCTTATCTCTCTCACATATTCGCTTTTCTTCTTACCGGGAGGAACGGAATGAGCTCCGAGGAAAGTCGATACTATATCAAGTGAAAATCTGTTTTCTATATTTAATTCTTTCATGATCTCCAGCGTCTTGATCTCATTACCCAGATCGAGTCCGTAACCGGATTTACCTTCAAGAGTTGTTGTGCCGTATTTCACAAATTTTTCAAGACGGTCTTCCGCCTGTGCTTTAAGCGCATTTTTCGGGATTTCCCTTAAAGCTTTTACTGTCGAGATTATCCCCCCACCCGCTTTGGCAATCTGCTCATATGATTTTCCGGCAAGCCTCATTTCATATTCATTCTCCCGGGAACCGGCAAAGACAAAATGTGTATGTGAATCAACAAATCCCGGCATGATCACTTTATCCGAAGCATCCAAAATATCATATTTAGTATTTGTATTTGTTGATAAAAATTTTTTTAATCCGCTTTTGCTGCCGGCAAAAGATATCTTTCCCTTTTCAATAAATATATTACCGTTTTCAATAAGACCTATATCGGATTGTTTCTTACCCGCTCTCGGAATTCTTGATCTTCCCGCGCATGTGACAAGCTGCTTTATATTTTTTATCAAAAGACTCATTTGCAAAAATTATGTTAATTATAATAAAAATCCCTAAATCTCGGAAAATGAAATTCAGGGAAATTAAAAAACCGATATGAGTTTGTTTACACTACTGAAGCTAAAAGCTGTTCTTTGAATTTATCAATTTCTCCCGTTCTCCAGCACGCGGCAATATGATTTTCCTCAACTTCAACCAGCGGCGGCTCTTCCTCCCAGCATTTCTCTATGGCAAATGTACATCTTGTGCAGAAATGACAACCTTTGGGATAGTCCGTAGGAGGCGGAACATTCCCTTCAATTGTTGCAAGTCGCTTTATATGAGAATTTAATTTAGGAATAGAATTAAGGAGACCTACAGTATATGGATGTTTCGGATTATAAAATATCTGATCGACATTTCCATATTCTGCCACTTTGGATGCATACATTACCACTACTTTAGTGGATACTTCGGCTATAACTCCAAGATCATGAGTAATAATAATCACACCCATACCCAACTCAGTCTGAAGTTTCTTTACAAGCTCAAGGATCTGCGCCTGTACAGTCACATCCAGAGCTGTGGTAGGTTCGTCAGCGATAAGTATTTCCGGATTGCACGATAGTGCCATTGCTATCATAATTCTCTGTCTCATTCCTCCCGAGAGCTGATGAGGATATTCATTGTATCTCTGCTCTGGAGCCGGGATCCCCACAAGATTAAGCATTTCAATTGCTTTCTTTTTTGCGTCTTCTTTGGAAAGTTTCTGATGCAGAATTACGGCTTCTTCGATCTGATCACCGCATGTAAATACAGGATTCAGAGATGTCATCGGTTCCTGAAATATCATGCCAATATCATTACCTCTCAGCTCCTGCATTTCCTTTTCCGTAAAGTTCAGTACATTCTTTCCTTTAAACAAAATCTCACCTCCTGCGATCTTTCCCGGAGGTTCCGGTATGAGTCTCATAATGGACAATGCGGTCACACTTTTTCCGCATCCTGATTCACCAACGACACCAAGCGTTTCTCCTTTGTCCAGAGTAAAACTTACATCATCGACCGCTTTTGCTACTCCGTCATCCGTATAAAAATATGTTTTAAGATTTTTTACTTCTAAAAGTCTGGACATTGATTTGAATTTAAATTTATTGAGGTTTAAGAGGTTTAAATTAATTTAATTTACCTATTCTTTCAAGTATAATATTAAATTATCCCGTCTTTAATTAATCACCATGCCTGATCAGAAATGTAAGATCCTGAAAATTATTTTTATACCTGATGTGTAAATACTTTCTTCATGTTCAATTCAAATCAGACCCGCAAAAACGTTTTCATTTCAGTACTG
>CALMST010000248.1 GCA_937872315.1 uncultured Ignavibacteria bacterium
CCCATGTGAAAGTATAATTAGTTGTATTGTTTGGTAATGTTGAGATCCTTGAACCCGGAGCAGGTGTATTCAGATTATATGCATTAAGCGGGAAAGTAGCTATCTGAACTGAAGTAATCCAAGCCTGATACTGACCTGTGATGTCGTCTGCCCAATAAGGCCAGGCTTTTGAGTTTGCAGAAGTGATACCAATATAATCACCCTGATATCCGCCTGCAAGACCTGAAATGGGTTTTGGTTTAAACTTATGATCTGAAACCAGAATATCTGTCCATGTAGTACCGCCGTCAAGTGAACGCGATACATAAACTTCAGCCGAATCATTAGTCGGAGTATTTCTTGTATCATAATAAATAACATTTACACCACCTGCTGCATCTACATTAACAGCAGAAGCATACTGGTATTTTCCGTTACCGGGAGTATCCTGGTTGATTCTTACTGAAGACCAGGTGACACCACCGTCAGAAGATCTGTGCAAAATAGCATCTGATACGTCTGTAGCAGGAGCAACAGTTTTTTCAGCTGTAGAGACATAGATCCAGCCGTTTCTTGCGCCGCCTGTTTTATCAACGGCAATTCTCGGGAAACCGGCCATTCTGATACCATTGAATAAATTAGAAGCTCTGATACCATTCATATTGCTGGCATTACTTCTGGAGACAGCCCATGTAACACCGCCGTCAGTAGATTTAGCAAAACCAAGTGAATCCTCTGTTGAATTCTGTCCGTTGGTTGTACAGTTAGCCCAGATGACATAACAATCACCGTTTGGCCCTACTGCTACATCACAACCCTGGTGATGATGTCCGGAAGACGGAACAGGACTGACAGGAGCAACTGATGACCAGCTTACTCCGCCGTTAGTTGTATAAGATAAAACAATTCTGTTTACGTTTGGTCCACCGAATTCTGTATAAACAGTATAACTTCTTCCGTAGAAAGGACTGGAAGGAGCATCATCGGTTCCTGATAAATTTTTATCGGCACTTGTGGTTGCACCGGGGAATGTAACAGTTGGTGCCCAGTTAATTCCGTTATTTGTTGAATAACTTGCTCCCATAGAGAAAGCAGTTGTAATGTATGACATTAAAAATCTGCCATCTTTATCTATAGCAGGACCAGGATCACCGCTGTTAAATCCGCCGTTATTTAATGTATCACTTCCATACCAGGTAACGCCTCCGTCAGTAGTTACATAAACTCCCGTACTGAAAGTGCTTCCGCCTCTGTATGTATTGGCTGAACCAAGCATAATCAAAGGATTGGTAGGATGTCTTACAATCGGAACTTCACTTTGTGTTCCTGCGCTTGGATGAACGCGGAAATTCGGTGAAACTGAAAATGTTCCAATTGGTGTGGAAATATTTCTTGGCTCTGAAGAAAATGGCACAAAATTATCAGTTTGCGGTAATTCTGTATATTCGCCGGCAGGATATAGTCCGATAGTTGTTCTCGGATCCAGATTCCAACGGGGACTTTCTTCTGTTGCTGAATTTTGTTTTGATCTTTGACCTGTCATAAACATGAATAGTAATGCAAAAACAGGCAAAATGAAAAATAATTTTTTCATTGATTGATTTCCCTTTCGGTTTATTTTAGTTGATAAAAAAATATATAATATAGGTATGAAAACAATAGTAAATGAAGTTTTGAAATTGGAGATTTGAATTGTCTAAAATTATAATATTCAATTAATAAAAGCAATTTTTATTTTAATACTTTCCTGAATTTTAATATCCGGATTTTTTACACGGGATTTTTAAAATGCAATCTTTAATGATAATACCGGAGTTTTTAAATTAAACATAAAAGCTGTTTTCAAGGTATTGATAAATTCCGTGTAAAATCAAGAAGTTTGAAAAAAAAATCAAATTTTTTAAAAATCCTTTTAAATATGAATTGTAAATATATATCGTAATTATTAATTTGCACAGTTCTAAAACAAATAGTCGGTTTTTTAGTAAATGTTGTATCAGATATACAATTTCAAAAAAATTTGGGTTATATATCTGTTTTTAAACTAACTGTTAATTATTAATCTTAAACAATTTATTTACACAAAAAACAAAAAAAAATCATGAAAAACATTTTAGTTTTAGTTTTACTTATTGCTTTTAGCTTCAATGCAATTGGAAAAGATAAATATCCGGTGTTATCTGAAGTTAAAGATCTTGCTGATATTAACAAGATCGAATTAAATTCGTCATTCAGCAAAAGCATTGATAAAAGCTTGGAAAAATATAATTCAGATAATGATCTGAGTTCTTTATCATTAAATAACAAAATTTCAGATAAAAGCTCATCAGCTCCAAAAAAATTCAACTTCAGCATAATGCCTTATGCATGGTTTGCTGCAATAGGCGGAACAGTTGGACAATTTGACGGACAGACCTATGGTTTCAATAAAGGCTTCACATTCGAAGGTCTTCACATGTATGCTGCTTTTGTTGGTAAGATCAAATATGAAAGAATGAGTTTCGTATTTGACATAAGTTATGTTAATTACAAAAATTTTGGAGCAGTATCAAATAACCCGAATTTACCTGATGAGATCTCTGCTAACACAACTGCAAAGCAGGCTGTGTATGATCTCTTCATAGCATATTTGTTCCCGTCAAAAAGCAAAAAAACAATGGTGGATATTTATGGCGGCGGAAGATTATGGAATCTTGATCTTGAAGCAACCGTAATGCGTCCTGACGGCTCAGTAAATTCTGCTCCGGGCTATTCCAATTCATGGCTTGATCCGGTGATCGGTGTAAATGCTGAATATGTACTTGATTCAAAAGGTAAATGGGGCGCATGGACTAAAGGTGATATCGGAGGTTTTGGAGTTAATTCACAAATGACATGGCAGCTGAATGCCGGATTTGCATATATGCTTTCAGAGAATTTTCCTCTGACTTTAGGATTCAAATATTTAGGTGTTAACTATTATAAAAATGATCTTAACTGGACAGTTAATGAATACGGTCCGACACTTGGAATCGGTTACAGATACTAAGATATAAAATTCTTTTATATTGAAACATGAACGGGAGATCAGTTATTGATCTCCCGTTTTTTTTTAAAAAGCAAAAATTGTTTTCTTTTATTTAAGAAGAAGCATTCTCTTAGTATCCACAAAATTCCCGTTTACTGAAAGCGAATAAAAATATACTCCGCTTGAAACATTTCTTCCGTCAAAATTTATTTTATAATTCCCCGCAGTTTTGTTTTCATTTACTAAATTTGCTATTTCTTTTCCGAGAACATCAAACACTTTCAGGCTGACAAATCCCCAATTTGAAATTCTGTATTCCAGTATGGTACCGGGATTGAACGGATTTGGATAATTCTGAAAAAGTACGAAATCTTCTGCGTTATTATTGCTTATGTCAATTGTAATATTGCTTGCAGGATTATTATATCTTGTGATTAGACCATTGCTGCCAGCAATCCAGCCTGTGTTATTATCAGTGAAATGAATTCCAAAAAGTCTGCTGTCAAAATTATTATTGAAATCAATATTCCAGCTCAGACCGCCGTTAGTTGATCTGTTGATAAATCCAAAATCTCCTATTGCCCAAAAATTAGATTCATCGACTGCAAATATATTGTTAAGATAATTTCCCTGAGCCATTTGTGTTTCATTCCAGGTATTTCCTCCGTCTGAAGATGTTAAAATTTTATTATCATAAGTAAAAGCCAGACCGGTGTTAGTATTTACAAACTGAACCGCACCGACACCTGCGCTGAATGAATCTAAATGAGGAACAAACCAGTTATCACCTCCATCTGTGGTTTTAAAAATTTTCTTTTCACCCGAAGAATACCAACCGGTATTTATATCTATGAAATTTATGTCGCTTATGTATCGCAGGCTACCGGAATTTAAAACGGAAAAACTGTTCCCTCCGTTAGTTGTTTTCATTAATAATCCTGAATCTCCGCAAATCCAGCCTGAATTGTCATTTATAAAATTAAGAGAATACAAACCTAAATCAGTATTTGAACTTATAGTGTCCCAGTCAGATCCTCCGTTTATCGTTTTTAAAATTAATCCGTCTTCTCCGACACAATACGCTGAATTTGTTCCTGTCATCTGAATCTGATTTAAATAAGCATCTGATCCGGCTGCCTGAATTCTCTGCCAGGTCAGTCCTGAATTTGTCGAAATGCACACAGTTCCCTGTGCACCGCAGGTCATTCCAGTATTTTCGTTTATGAAATCAACCGCAAACAAAGTATTCCTGAATCCATATGAAAGTTCAGACCAGTTAATGCCTGAATCGGTTGTTTTAATTATAGTTCCTTTATTACCAAAACTGGTAACATCATTTACGGTAAAAGCCTGAATTGAATACTGGAACTCTGATGTTGAGGTCGCATAAGCTATCCATGTCAGGCCTCCGTTGGTAGTTCTGGAAATATTACCGTAATCACTTGTAGCAAATCCTGTATTCTGATCACCGAATGCAATTGAATAAAACCAGCGGTTAGTGGAAGTCGTCATGGGATTCCAGCTTATTCCGGAATTTGTGGAGCGAAGGATAGTTCCGTAAGCTCCTGAAATAAAGGATGTCAACGAATCCCTGAACATAATATCAAAGAAATAATTTGTATTGCCAGGATTGACAGTCTGAAATGATTCGCCTGTATCGGTGGATCTGATCACGGTTCCGTTTAAACCCGCTGCGATAACTAAAGAATTCTGAACCGCAATGCTTGTCAGCGTCCGGGTTACATTAGTTGTTTTTCTTGACCAGTTCAATCCAGAATTAGTGGATTTGAATACTACACCTGTATCTCCGGAAATAAATCCGGTACTTCCGGAAAATTTAATACAAAACAAATTACCGGTAGTATTTAAAATTATTTTACTCCATTTCAGTCCTCCATCAGTAGAATTTAAAACAGTACCATTTAATCCGCAGGCAAAACCGGTATTTTCATTCAGAAAATAAATCGACCTGATGCTGTTTTTTGTAAATGTGGATGTCACTACCCAGTTGTTTCCTGCATTTGTAGTTTTTATTATGGTACCTCCGTCACCGCAAGCCCAGCCGGTGTTTGTGTTAATGTAATTGGATCCGAACAGAATATTACCCTGCGGAAGCGGATTCTGCCATTGCCACTGGGAGAAAACTGCAGCGGAGTTCATTGATATTATTGAAAATGTTAAAAGTATTTTTTTTAGTGATAACTCCGACAGAAAGTTTGAAAAGTTCATAAAGTTTGTAAGTTTTTTAAAGTGAAAATGTAAAATGTCTTAAGTTTTATACATTATTCTGAAACTAAAAAATATAAATTCTGAAGAATATATTGCATCATGCATGACAAAACATATTGGAACGCTTTCATCAATGATAATCAAATCTGCCCAAAACTTTTAAAGAATTATAGAATAAAATCATCTTTATTCCGGATCTTCTTTTTTTTTTCTGAATGATCAAATTTAAGAAGCAAAGAAAGTTCGTACACCTTATCTTAAAAGATAAAAAGCCGGAATTTTTGCGTATTGCCATAACTCTGAATTACTTTCGGAAATTTATCACCGGCGGGTGGTTTTGAAAATCATTTTTTAAATGCTGAATTTAGGTTTTGATAATATCTTAAAAATATCTTTTTTAAAAAAATATGGATACCACTGACAGTTAACATGGTTTGAAAAAATTTTATCATAAATCTTTATTTGCAAATTAACTATTTTTGTAAAAAATAACTGACACTTTAACATATTATTGAAAAAAAATAATTCCCCGAAAAATCCTATCGGCGTATTTGATTCCGGAATAGGTGGACTGACAGTTGCAAAATCGTTATTTGAAATACTGCCAAATGAAAACATTATATATTTGGGAGATACAGCAAGACTTCCTTACGGTACAAAGTCAAAGGCAACTGTAACAGGATATTCAGTTGAAATTACAAAATTTCTTTTGAATAAGAATGTTAAAATGATCGTTGTAGCATGCAATACGGCATCATCAGTTGCGCTGCCTTCTCTGAGAAGAATATCTCCTGTCCCTGTAATTGGTGTTATAAAACCCGGAGCGAAAGCTGCAGTAAGTGTTACAGATAATTTTAAAATAGGTGTGATAGGAACTCTCGGAACTATTCAGAGCTCGGCATATAAAACTCAGATACATAAGATCGATAGAAATATTGAAGTATTATCAAATGCCTGCAGTTTGTTTGTACAGCTTGCCGAAGACGGTTGGACTGAAAACAAGATTGCTGAAATGGTGACCAGAGAATATCTTGCAGGTTTCAGGGAACATAATATTGACACTCTGATACTTGGATGCACACATTATCCGATCCTGAAAAATACCATTTCAAAAGTAATTGGGAAAAAGATAAAACTGATTGATTCGGGTGAAGAAACAGCAAAAGAAGTTAAAAGAATACTTGAACAGGAACACCTTCTGAATACTCAAAAGAAAAAAGGCAGACATAAATTTTATGTCACGGATTTTCAGAAAAAATTCAAAGAGATAAGCGAAAGATTTTTAGGTCAGCCGTTGCATGATGTGAAGAAAGTTAAGCTTAGTTGATTTTGTTAAT
>CALMST010000249.1 GCA_937872315.1 uncultured Ignavibacteria bacterium
AATACTTAATACTTAATACTTAATACTTAATACTTAATACTTAAACAAATGTCAGGTCATTCAAAATGGGCAACCATAAAGCGAAAGAAAGCAGCAACAGATTCAGCAAGGGGAAAAGTTTTTACAAAGATCATTAAGGAGATCACCATTTCAGCCCGGGACGGCGGCGGAGATCCTGATGCTAATCCGCGACTCAGGCTTGCAATACAAACCGCTAAGCAAAGCAATATGCCGCAGGATAATATAACCCGCGCGATAAAAAAAGGTACAGGGGAACTTGAAGGTGTAAATTATGAGGAAATTACTTATGAAAGTTATGCACCTGGTGGAATAGCAATTCTGATTGAATGTGTAACTGATAACAAGAACAGGACGGTTGCAGAGCTGAGACATCTTATTTCAAAGAAAAACGGTAATCTTGGTGAATCAGGTTCTGTAGCATGGATGTTTGAAAGAAAAGGAGTTGTAACAGTTGAAAAAGGTGATATTAATGAAGATGATATCATGGAAGTGATACTTGAAGCAGGCGCGGAGGATCTGAAGAGTGATGATGAATTTTATGAAGTGATATCGGCCATAGAAAATTTTGAAACTGTAAGAAAAGCGATAGAAGAGAAAGGATACAAAATTGAAAATGCGTCTCTCCAGTATATTGCCAAAGATCTTGTAGCGGTGGATGGAAAAAATGCTGAGGATGTGATCAAATGTATAGAAGCAATTGAAGAATATGATGATGTGCAGAATGTATTTACAAACGCTGATTTTTCGGATGTTGAATAATAAATCATATATTCGGTAAAAGAAGATGAGAATAATCGGAATTGATCCTGGTACGGCGGTAACCGGTATCGGAATAATAGAATACGACAAGAAAAATTTCAGTCTCATTCACTTTGATACAATAAATCTGAATCAGAAAAATTCAATTCCGGATCGGTTAAAGATCATATATGATAATTGTCTGTCATGTATCAGAAAGTACAAACCTGAAGAGTTTGCAATTGAAACAGCATTTTACGGAAAGAATATTCAGTCTACTTTAAAATTAGGGCAGGCCAGGGGAGTTGCTATCATTGCCGCATTGAACTCTGATCTGAAAATTTCCGAATATTCGCCAAGAGAGATAAAAAAATCAGTAACCGGAAACGGGGCTTCATCAAAGGAACAGGTCAAATACATGGTCAGAAGCATACTGTCAGCCGGTAAGACGGAAATCCCCAATGATTCATCGGATGCATTGGCAATTGCAATCTGCCATTCTTATAAACTTCAGAATTCATTTTCAAACAATACCGGAAAAGCATTGAGTAATACCTGGAAATCGTTCATTCAGAAAAATCCGGATCGGTTATTAAAAAACAACATCGGGAGAAACGGAATTTGATCTCATCTTTAAAGGGTAAGCTTGTAAATAAAAATAACAACGAGATTATTCTGGATGTAAACGGTGTAGGCTATCATATCTTCATATCCAAATCAGTCGGGGAAAAGCTCACAGAATTAAATTCCGAATATTCTGTCATTACACATTTGGATGTAAAAGAAAATTCACTACAGCTGTTTGGATTTTTCAGTGAAAAGGAAAAGGAAGTATTTAAACTGCTGATATCTGTCAGCGGAATAGGACCCAGACTCGCTCATACTATTCTGACTCATTTATCATTTGATGAGATAATCGGTATCATATCAGACAGTTCGGTTTTATCAGGAATAAAAATTCCCGGGATCGGTGTAAAGAAACTTGAATTAATATCAATGACACTGAAAGATAAGATCTATAAGATCGGCACAGAAGCAGATCCAATAACTACCGATGTTTCTTCTGTTCCGTCCGGAGAATTCACAAGACTTGACGCTCTGAATGCGCTTATGAATCTTGGCTATTTGAGAAATGAAGCGGAGAAGCTTATCAGGGAAGTCCTGAAACAGAACGGAGACAGGAAACTATCCACTGAAGAGATCATAAGGAAATCACTGGAATTTACAGCCAAATAAAAAATAAAAATTTAATATCATAATGAATAACAATACACTTGTTGACATCTGGAGCAAGATAAGATTATTAATGAAGTCACATCCATGGCACGGAGTGCCGATAGGGGATAATTTTCCTGAGACAGTCACGGCATATATTGAGATAGTGCCGACGGATACAGTAAAGTATGAAATTGACAAGCACAGCGGCTTTCTGAAAGTTGACAGGCCGCAAAAATATTCAAACATTTGTCCGACACCGTACGGATTCATTCCTCAGACACTCTGCGGCAACAGTGTTGCGGATTTCTGCATGGAGCAGACGGGCAGAAAAGAAATTATAGGCGACAGTGATCCGCTGGATATCTGTGTAATAACAGAAAAAGTTTTGAATCACAGTAATATCCTTTTGCAGGCGATCCCAATCGGCGGATTAAGAATGATAGATAATAATGAAGCTGATGATAAAATAATAGCGGTAATGAAAGATGATGCGATATTCAGTGACTGGAAAGATATTTCACAATGTTCGGATTCGTTCATAGAAAGGTTAAGACATTATTTCCTGACCTATAAAGACGCCCCGGGTAATGAAGGTAAAAGATGTGAAATAGTCAGTGTATATGGAATGGATGAAGCATACAAGGTTATTAAAGCCAGTAATAAAGATTATCTTGAAAAATATTCAGATCTGAATAATCTTCTGAAAAGAGAAGAGCTGTAGTTACTTATTTACCGTATTTTATAATCTTCACTTTCTCTTCTGTGATAAGTGAACTTTCCATCAGTCCGGGTGTATCGAAAAATTCTTTCAGCAGATCTATCTTTTCTTCCGTATCAACGATCTCAATTACAATGGGCAGGTCAGATGAAATTGCCAGCAGATCTGAAGATCTGATCTTGCTAGCCTTACCGAAACCTGTCAGTCCTCTTAAAACCGTTACACCGGAATAATGATTTTCTCTGAGATACTTCACTAAAAAACTGTAAAGGTTTTTACCCTCATATTTATCACTTTCACCTACGAAGATCCTGAGAAGAACAGCTGTTGATTCTTTCTGCATAATTTTATCTGTTAAACAATAAAGCTAGCTCTCTGCCCAGGTAAACAGCAAGAAGACAGAGAAAGACATTTAAAAAAATATTCAGTCCAAAATATAAATATTCTGAAAGTTCTGCAAGACGGAGTGATTCGTATGCAAATGTTGACATGGTGGTAAAAGCGCCTACGAATCCAATAGTGGAAAAATCCCTGAACTCGGGAGAAATGTTCTTGCCGCTTAATAACCCGTATATTATAAATCCAAGAATAAAGCTGCCGGTGACATTAACAACCAGGGTTCCTGCGGGAAATGAATTGAAAAAATTATTAATAAATCTGGAAAGTACAAATCTCAATACAGCGCCTATAAATCCACCGAGACCAATGTATAATATCTGCATTATTTTTATTTATAAAGATAAAATAAATAAATTAATCTTCGGATTCAGTATTCTTGTTTTACTCTTTTAATCGCGTGTCATATAATTGTCTGAATGATGATTTTATTTCATCCCTGACTTCACGGTATTCTTCGAGTATATTTTCTCTGCTTCCTTTTGCATCTGCCGGATCAATAAAACTTATATGAAGATTATTTTTTACTTTACCGCTGAAAACCGGGCATGCTTCATTTGCATTATCACATACAGTAATTACAAAATCAAAAGACTGGTCTAAAAATTCTTTGATGTTTTTCGGTTTATGAGAGGATATATCTATCCCTGCTTCTTTCATTACTGTTATGGAATTTGGATTGACTTCCTTTGCGGGATGAGTGCCGGCAGAGTATACCTGAAGTTCGGGTCCGAATTTCTTAAGAAATCCTTCAGCCATCTGACTTCTGCATGAATTACCGGTACAGAGTATTAAAATTCTTTTTGCCAAAATATTTTTAATTTTGCTTAATATAGCAATAATAATTATAAATGTGTTTTAAATTTTGTTTAAATTTTAAAGTTAACCTGTAATTTGCAAAATATTCACTTTAACTAATATTTGATTTAAATCAATCTGCGGTTAAATATTGACGCAGGAATCTCAGGTGCCGTAGAAATTCAAAAATTTCCATTCTGCACCACTGACTGCTGTTATTCTTTACCGGCTTTCTTTTGATCATCCAGAAAAAGCCGGTAAGGTTTTTCCACATTCAGAAAAAGATAAAGATTAATTTACTTAAGATGACCGCTTATGATAAGCTGCAATTGATTAATAATTTTTTTGCTGATCTTTGAAAATCCTTATTAGCCTGTGGCAAAATAGCAGTTTCGGAATCAGGCGGTCAGCTTAAGTAGTTTATATAAATCATTGTCACTTTCTCTGGACAAATTATTAACAGATTTGCTTTAATATGAGCAGAAATAAAACTTGTCCTGATGGTTTAACGGAAAAATGTGATTCTTTAAAAATTATTATAACATTTAATATAGAAAGTTTACCGCTTTTCTTTTAAAAAGAGTCTCCGATTAAAGCACCCGGAAACAGGCTCGAAAAGCTTGCAAAAGCTAACTTTCCCGCTGGTGATAAATTGCCGGAAATTCATTCTTAAAGACGGTAAAAATTTCAACTAAACACTCGCCAGAAAAGCACTGCCGAGTGGCTCAGACAGGAAACTTTTATTATTCGCCAATACTTTGAATTTCTATCGGCAATTTATCACAGGCTGATTTTTATATTTTAAAGTTAAAATTTATTTTTCAATAAAGTTAATGAAGAACCAGACTCTTCAAAAAAAATTCAGAAAAAATTTTGAGACTTTGAGTCTTCGAGTTAAAATTATTTTCTAAAGAAAAATGTAGATTCAAAATTGTTTTCCACAGTAAACCATACAGCACCTTTAAAATAAACAGTCCACAAAAATAAATTTTTTATATTTTTTACATTGACTATATTCTCAGAAATGAAAATAGATCTGAAAGATAATCCTGATGATATAAATTATATCATCAGGGAATTTCCCGTAAATTATAAATATTCGGGTGAAAATGAAAGTTTTGATACATTAAAAATTTTCATTAAGCATGATACTCTGAAAGAGATCGATGAATATTTATCGGGAGACCTTCAAAATGAATTAGGCGGAGTGGTATTAGGAGATGTTTGCGCTAATTCTTCAGGTCACAAATTTATTTTCATAGATAATCTTATTATTGCAAAGCACAGCAATTCATCATTGTCCAGGCTCACTTTTACACACGAAACCTGGGATTATATCAATCACATTCAGGAAAAAGATTATCCGGAAAGGAAGATACTTGGCTGGTTTCATTCTCATCCAGGACATACAGTATTTTTATCAAATTATGATATGTTCATTCATGAGAATTTCTTTAATATGGAATATATGGTGGCATATGTCTTTGATCCGACCATAAAGGAAAGAGGCTTTTTTTACTGGAAGGAAGGAAAAATAATAAAGGCTGACGGCTATTTTGTCACAGATCCTGTCGAAAATGATATAGATGATGATTTTACAAATGACCTTTTACCGCAAAGTCAGAATGATGAAATAGAATTAAAAACTGCAAAATCACCTGTATTTCCCGGTACCGGATCCAATACTAAGAAAACTGAAATCAGAGGCGCCGTTCTGATAGGTCTTTTGTTCTTAGCTTTACTTGTATTACTTTTTATGATCTATAATATTTATGAGATCAGACAGAAAGCTTTACTGAAAGATGAATACAGCAAGGACCTTGCGGAAATCAGAAATGAGAATAGAATTCTTTCGGAAAGACTGAATAATCTTATCGAAGAATCGGAAATGAAAAAGGGTAATATCACAGGTACAAAATCAAATTTAAAGGAAATATCTGAATCTGTAAAAGTTGAGAATGAGAAAAAGGAGAGCACAAATGAGAAGAAACCGGATTTAACAGATGTTAAGAATGAAGAAAATGTTAAGAAGACTGAAAAGCCGGAAGAAAACAACAGCTCTCAGCAAAACAATAATACTGAGGATGTGACAGTGTATAAAGTGAAGAACGGTGATACACTTGAAAAGATCTCAAATCAATTTTATAAAAGCAGAGACGGCATAGAAATTATAATGAAGAAAAATAATTTAAAAGATAAAGCGTCTATAAAGATCGGGCAGCAGCTGCTGATTCCGGTTTCATTGCAGTGATCTGTAGAAATGGCAATTTAAAAAAATTAAAAAGAATATTTTAATGAGTCCCCGACAAAGAAGATTGGTATCGGATTTTAAGAAAATGAAAGAAGAATTTTCCAGTCATCCTTATATTTTTTTTGAATATGACGGAGATGATCTTCCGCCCGAACGGTACATTGTAAAATTTAAAAATATAAAAGGTCTTAAGTTAACAGAAAGTAAAACTGCCGATAAAAAGGAACTTGAGATAATCAGAGAGCATAAGATTGAAATTTATCTTCATGCGGATTACCCAAGATTAAAACCCCAGTGTAATATTATATCCGAAATTTTTCATCCGAATTTCAGAATGGCTTCCCCGAATGATATCTGTATTGGTGATTACTGGGCTTCCGGTGAGACTCTTGTGGATATTATCTATCAGATTGGCGATATGATCACTTATCAGAGCTATAATGTTACAAGTCCGCTAAACGGAATAGCTGCAAAGTGGGCAAAAGAAAATATAAATCTTTTTCCGGTTGACAATACAAATCTCAGGCAGGGTGAGCTTGATATTATTTTTACTGACAGTGAAGATGATCCAGCCATTAATCTATCTTAATTACTAAAGTTGACCGTCTAATTCCGAAACTTCTATTTTGCCACAGATTAACACGGATTTTCACAGATCAGCAAAAAATTTTCAATTTGTAAAATATATAATTTGCGCTAATTCGTGGCAAAAAAAATATTAATCAATTGCAGTTTATCATAAGCGGTCATATTAAGTTAATTAAATAATCAATTAAAATATGCTTTTACCTTTCAAAGACAAATTTCCGCAACTGGGAAAAGGTGTCTTCATTGCAGATACCGCAGTTCTGATTGGAGATTTGGTAATAAGTGATGAAAGCAGCGTATGGTTTAATGCTGTGATCAGGGGAGATGTGAATCATATCAGGATCGGAAGCAGAACAAATATACAGGACGGCTCCGTTCTTCATGTAACCAACGGAAAATATCCTTTGAACATCGGTAATGAAGTTACTGTCGGGCACAATGCAACCGTTCACGGCTGCACAGTAAAAGACAATGTGCTGATCGGAATGGGAGCAGTTGTGCTGGATAATTCTGTGATAAACACTAATTCAATAGTTGGAGCTGGCTCGGTGATAAAAGAGAATTTTGAAGTTCCGGAAGGTGTCCTCGTCGCAGGCGTACCCGCAAAGATCATCAGAGATATCACTGAAGAAGAAATCATAAAGATCACTCAGAGCGCAACAGGATATGTGGGATATTCACGTGAATATATGATCATTGAAGGGGGAGTGAAGGAGGTATAGTTTATATTTATAAGGATTGTAAAGATCCGGAAAAAGTGATGAATGATGCGGGAAAAAGTGTGAAATGGTAAAGTACAGGAAAAGGTGGAATATTTGTAAGTAAAATTTAGAAAATAAGTGAAAAAAAGTGTTATGTAAAATCCAACTTTGATCTTCTTATTCCCGTGTTCCAAGGCGAAGCAGACTGTCCGAAAACAAATACTTCTTTTTTTCCCCAAAAATACTCAAAGAGCAAGGCTCAAAGAATGATCTTTTCGCCGCTGATATTAATAGCAAATGAAGTTGGAGTGACGACAACGATAATATTCACTTGAAGTATCAGTACAAAACCCCGACGAAATTTTTTAAACAACATCTATTGAAAATCAGTGGTAACAGAAAATTTTTTTTTATAGATAGAGTTTAAAAATAGAATTGCAACATTACAATCGACAGTATAGCTTTGATTATGAAAAGTATAATATTAGAAAAAATATTAACAAGCTCGCTCGAACATTTTGTTAAAAAAGGTATCCGCGAAATATCTGTTCATGATATAGTAAAATCCGCAAACATATCCACCCGCACATTTTACCGCTATTTCAGAAGTAAAGAAATGGTAATTGATTATATAATTACTTCCGGAATAAAAAAAAATAAACTGGCTTTGCAAATGGTGGCCAATGAAATAAAGAATCCGGTAGATGCTTATGTAATATTCATCAGTACAACTTATCCGGGATTGAAAAACATGAGCAATCAATTTTTTACGGATCTTGTAAAGTATTTTCCAAAACAATTTGCTCAATTGAATAATTTTGTATTTAAGGATATTACAGCATTTTATATTGATAATATCCGGAAAGGAAAAAAAATGGGATTATACAGGAAAGAAATAAATGAAAACTTGTGCGCGTTTTATATAGTGGAATCTGTATTCAATTCTATTTATAAATTATTTTTGAACAGCAAAAAATTTTCCAAGGAATTTGTGTATCTGGAAATCCGAAGGATGCTTTCTTACGGAATACTGACCAGGAAGGGGATAAAAAAATTCAATGAATCTTCAAAGAATTACTTCCCGGAACTCACTGACATGAAAATGCCCGTAAATCAAATTCCTGCTAAAAAGTAATTCATGCTTACGCAAATTAAATCCTTCATAATAAATGTTCCAATCCCGGAGTTAATATATCGACTCGTTCAAAAACTTTGAACTTTACGGTTTTCGGGTAAACATAAAAGTAAAATATTACAGTAAATTTTTTTTAAATTAAAATATATTTATATATATTTGTGTCGCAGGATGGAGAACATACTAAATTACTCATCGCTTTATATAGGTAATATAGTGTTTACATGGAATGGTAAATGCGATAAACCAAAATCTCCCCGTAAGTTCTTGTAAAATTTAACTAATATTATATTGTACCCTTAAACAAACCTTATAATTCAATTAACCAAAAAAAATATGTATTTAGATAAATTATTTTCCCTGGAGGGAAAAGTAGCCATAGTGACCGGTGGCGGAAACGGAATAGGAAAGGCATCAGCTATAATGCTTGCAAAAGCCGGAGCTTCAGTAGCTGTTTCCGATTTAAAGCTTGATGACGCAAAGAAGGTGACAGATGAGATCATTGAGGCCGGCGGTAAAGCCCTTGCAGCTGAATGCAATGTTACAGAAGACGCTCACCTTGTAAGTCTGGTTGATGAAACCATGAAAAAATTCGGAAGGATCAATTTTTTAGTTAACAATGCCGGCGGAGGCGGGGGAGGGAAAGAAAATCCGTTTAAAATAACAGTTTCTGATTTTGAATGGAGATTTAAACTGAATGTATTCAGCGCCTGGAGACTTTCTCAGCTTTGTGTGCCTCACATGAAGAAAGACGGTACAGGATCAATTGTGAATATTTCATCGATGTCCAGTATCATGGCAAGTCATAACATGAGCGCTTATGGGAGCGCAAAAGCAGCGATGAACCAGATGACAAAATATTTAGCTATGGATTTCGGACCTGAAGTAAGAGTTAATGCTGTGGGACCGGGAGCCATAAAGACAGATGCTTTGGCATCAGTACTGTCTCCGGAAATGGAAAAGGAAATGCTGAAAGGAACACCTTTAAACAGACTTGGACATCCTGACGACATTGCCGGGGCTGTATTATATTTCTGCTCTCCGGCATCACAATGGGTGAGCGGGCAAATACTTTTCGTAAACGGTGGCGGAATTCAATCACTCGAATAAAAAATACAATAATTAAATAAACGAAATATAAAAATGGAAATTATATCAGAAAGATTATTAAAACACCCATTTTCGCTTGAGGGAAACACAACGGTTATCACCGGGGCAGGAGGTGCAATTGGCGGAACAACAGCAAGGATATTTGCCAATGCAGGCTCAAATGTAGTAGTTTCGGATCTTAACCTGGAAACAGCAAATGCAACTGCTGAGGAAATTAATAAATTACATCCGGGAAAAGCTATTGCAGTAAAAACTGATGTGACAAAAAGTGAAGATCAAAAAATTCTGGTTGAAACTGTTTTAAAGAAATTCGGAAAAATTACAACCCTGATAAATAATGTCGGATGGGGTGAATATACACCATTACTAGGCATATCAAAAGAATATATGATGAAATCATATGAGTTGAATACAGTAAGCACATATGAGCTGTCTAGTTTATTTGCTCCTTATCTTAAAAAAGAACAAAATGCCAGTATCCTGTTTTCCGGATCGAGAGTTGGAGATACACCTTCTCCGGAGTTCTTATCTTACAGTAATGCGAAGGCTGCATTATTTAACATGATAAGATCAATGGCAGTTGCCATGGGACCAGAAATAAGAGTGAACATGGTAATGATTGGTTCGGTGGATAACGGAGCTGCTACGCTTGATGCCGGTTATACACAGGAAATGCTTGACAGATTAAACAACTCAATGGTTATGAAGAGAAGAGGATATCCGGAAGATATTGCTTATGCTTTTTTATATCTTGCGGCGCCGGCGGCAAGATGGATCACAGGTATTCATTTGTATGCAGACGGCGGTGGTACATATAAGAGCAAAATGCCAACAGATGACTAAAGTAATTTTTAAAAAGCAGGCGGAAAGGATTTTACATCTGCTTTTTTTAAAATATAAATTGATACTTCAATCTTAATCATTACTAAACCAGGAATAAAACAATTGCTAGAAATTCGGATATATAAGTCTTTACAAAAATACAGCTTTATAAAAGTTCATGATTAAAATAATTGTAAAGAATATTTTTTTTCTTATTGTATCTATCCTGATCTACATACCGGGAATTTTACATTCTCAAAATACGAATTACGGAGTGGAAATATCCAAAGCCGCAGCAGGGGGATTAATAATCTCTAATGTAACGGTGCAAATTAAAAATGACAGCAGTTTGTCTGCTGAGTATCTTTTAAGATCAGATGAAATCAAAAAAACTTTTGCCGTGGGCGCCGGTATGACTTTTGAAATTAACGTGTTCGATCTGGCGATCAGTAATGTTAGAAAACTGGATTTTATCAGTAGAGCCGAATATAAATTATTCTCTTCAGGTTTTTCAGATAACATAACGCTTATAATTTATGCAGAACTGATTACAAAAGATCAAAAGAAAAAAGAGGAATCGAAAGGTATTTTAGTTAAAGGTAAAGGATTAGAAGACTTTCCCGTTTTAATTGAAAATAATTATTCAAAGTTATCTTTGATCCTCACCGGAGGCATAGGAGTGTTTAATGATAATAACGCATTCTTTGGACATGGAGAAATATTTACCAAAGGGAGCCCCATAGCAAAAAACCCCGCAGGACCGGGAAATTCAACTTGGGGGGAAGGATCTCTGGAATTAGGAATAGGCGGACTTGCACAATTGGGATCACTGCCGGTATATCCGTATTTCGGCGTAAGCGGTTTGATGACAGGTGCAACCGGGCAGGATTTATATACATCGGAGACGAGAGGTTTTACTGATTTCGAAAAGGCATATCTCGGAATTTTGTTTGAAAATTCAAAAAAAGGATTTGTAGCTAATTTATCGGCGGGCAGACAAAATTTTCTTCTTAATGACGGTTTCTTATTTTCCAGATATTCAGGTTCTGCTAATGCCGGACAAAGAGCCAGTCTCTTCCTTTCTGCCAGAACCACTTTTGAAAAAACCGCATTGTTAAAAATAAAGTATAATAATTTTATTCTTGAAGGCGCATTTCTTGAACCGGAAGAATTGGATTTTTCTCCTTCCAATACACAATATCTTCTTGGCACCTTTGGATACAATAATAATTCAACCGTAAATACAGGTTTTTCATATATCAGCATAGTCAGTTCGAATTCGAAATATCCGAATGTAAATGGCGTTAATATGACCAAGGTAGGATTATATGCTTTCAATCCAAAGTTATGGCTCACTTCATCAAAAAAAAATTATAATATAAATCTTCGAAGCGAATTTGTATATGAAGGCAACAGGAATTTTGATATGGGCGCATATGCATATTATGCGACGCTCAGTTATCAGTTTAACAAATTAATGTTTAATCCGAAATTATCATACAGATATTCTTACATGAGCGGAGATGATTCGGCAACTGTTAAGTACGAAAGATTTGATCCGATGCTGACGGGCGGTCTTGGAAACTGGATACAGGGTTTGAATTTCAGAAAAGTAATAGGCTCAGGAAATATTGCTGCGCACAGAGTGGAACTGAATCTTTACCCTAAATCAGACATGTTATTATCAATAGATTTTTTTTATTTACTGGCACCTCAGTTATTTAATTTAGGAGGTCTTCCCCCTTTATCCAGACTGCCTGATAACACCTACGGCCAGGAATTAACATTAACATATAAATATTTCATTTCAAATAAATTTACATTGCTGTCTGTTATTTCGACTGCATTTCCCGGTAACGCTATTAAGCAGTCTTTTAATACACCGTCAGATCCCTGGACAACAATTCAGATGGCATTTTTTATACATATTTTATAATAATAAATTAACTGATAAATTAAATTGAGTAATAAGAGTACTGACACATTAATATATAATACTGCAGTTAAGAACGGAATAGTAAGCGCAGTCATTAACGGTATTACCACATGGTTCGAATTAAATAGCATGGAAAAGATTCCGTTTACACTGGACAATATTTCCAACAGGGAAGTTACTGTATTCGGGAGTGTTTTTCCGGTTGTGATATCACTCAGTATCATTCTCGGAATCATTAATTATTTTACATTTAAGAAAACGGCTAAAAAAGAAAATCTTGCAGATGCAGAAACATTGAATAAACCGTTTTTTCCTGGAATGTTAAAACTTATTTTAGCCAGGACCTTCAGCGCAGTCGGGCTTCTGATGATCCTTGCAGTCTTATGGCAAAAATATATAGGTGTTATATACACCGGTAATATTATGGCTTCTGCACTGGTCGGAATATCGGCAGGGCTCACCTCGGTATATATTGCTGTTTCAGTAAGTAAAGAGATTGTCAGAGAGAAGTGAACTTCTTTAAAAATATCACCGCAATTCAATTATTTTTTAATACCGTTATAATTTTAGAATCTGCATCCCGCCGTCGGTAAATTATCAAAGGGCTCACTTTTATTTTGAGTTACGTCCCTGCTTCCCAGGCTCTGTCTTGGAAGGGAAAACCAAATAGTCATAAAATAGTAGTTCCGCAATTGTTAGTCTTCCGGTAAGTTTGCCTTAAGGAATTTATCAGTTAGCTTAATTTTTATTGCAAACTCTCAGATGACAAGCAACAAATCCTTAAACAGGAGAAGCTCCTTTATAACTTCCTGAATTACACTTGACCAGGCAAAAGGTTAAAATTATTTTACATTGTCAATATTAATATAAACAGTTAATCTTATGATCAAGTACTCTTATTTATGCATGTTGCTGGTCGCGAAAAGTCTATCAAAAGTTATTCTTTCTTGTAACTTTACAGCAGATTTTTTGGATGAACAAAATTTGCGAGATGAGCGCTTACTCCTGAATTTGTTATAATATTCTTCATTGCTGTCCAAATTAATTTGAAAAAGTTATGAAAACTTTTATAATAATCCAAAATCAAAATGTCAAAATTGATTATCAAGACAAACCCGGTCAGGTTTTTCTATATTCAGATTTCAGATTTCAGATTTCAGATATAGAGTAATTTACTTAAAATTACCGCTTATGATCAACAGAAATTGATCAATAATTCTTTTGTCACGTATCAGCACAAATTATCACTAATTATATATTCTTACAATTTATATTTTTTCTGCTGATCTGTGAAAACACGTGTCAATCCGTATCTGAATAGCAGTTTCAGAATCAGACGTCCAACTTTAGTAATTTTTATAAATCGTGTTGAACAAGATTTATTAGTCATATCGGAACTCAGCATTTTTGTTTTGATTTTGGAATTAAAAAAAAGTAATATTCAAAATTGTACAGAAGTATATTTCAATCTGAATAAAATTCTTTATTAACCAAAAATCAAATAACAATATGGATATTGATATAGCTACACAAACTATGATCGACAATCTTACCAGTAACACAGGTAAAACACTTGAGCAATGGATTGCAATTGTTAAGAAACAGAAATTTGCCAAACACGGAGAGATGGTGAAGTATCTTAAAGAAGAACACGGTTTTACTCATGGCTTTGCAAATCTTGTGGCACTTAAAACCAAAGGCTCTGATGCGGGTTCGGCAGAAAATAAATCCGACCTAATAGAAAAGCAATATAAAGGAAAGGAACACTTCATTCCGATCTACGACAAACTTATATCCGAGATCAAAAAATTTGGTAACGACGTTGAGATCTCACCTAAAATTGCCAATGTCAGTCTCAGAAGAAAAAAGCAATTTGCAACGATAGGACCGGCTACCAAAACACGTTTCGAAATTGGTGTCAATCTGAAAGGACAGGAGCCTAAGGGCAAACTAGAGGCAGAAAAACCCGGCTCCATGTGTACGCATAAAATTAAAATTTCTGATATAAAAGAGATTGATAAGGAAGTTATGGAATGGATTAAGACTGCTTATGATATTGCCGGCTGAAAATTTATGGACTTTTATTCCCTGAACATTAATTCACCGGCAGGTAAAGAACTTTCAATGAAAGACTACAAAGGAAAGGTTGTTTTGTTTGTTAATACTGCAACAAAATGCGGGCTTACACCTTAGTTTCAAGGTTTGGAGAAATTACACATTACTTATAAAGATCAGGGATTGGTAGTAATAGGAACCCCCTGTAATCAATTCGGGAGTCAGGAACCACTGGAGAATAGTGAAATGATTGAGAAATGCCGGATAAATCATGGTGTAACTTTTCAATTGACGGAAAAGATAAATGTGAACGGTCCCGGCACACACCCTTTGTACAAGTATCTCAAAAAAGAGCTTGGGTCATTCTTTGGTAAATTGTTTGGGAATAATATTAAATGGAACTTCACAAAATTTTTAATTGACCGGAATGGTAAACCGTATAGAAGATACGCACCTGCAACCAAACCTGAGAACATTGAAGAAGACATCAAAAAACTTCTCGCTTTCCGTTCCGGATAATTTTTACCGTATTTGAAATTATCTGTAATTTGTTTTGCATTATGCGGGGAATCTGCAGAGACCGGGAATGCGATCTTTCTGAGAGTATACTTAATAAGACAAGTATTATTATAGCTTTATTATATTAAATTGATGCATGCAAACATCCGAATCAAGATCAGAAACTTTACCGGTTAAGTAAATGCACAATATTGCAGGTGATAATAACGGGATATCCCGACGTGAGATAATGATATTTCTGCTTTCTGCTGCAGGCGGAAGTGTGGATGCAATTATTATACTGGGTTTTAATGTCCTGACTGCCGCCCAGACAGGAAATACTATTCTGCTTGCTGTTGCTCTTGCTCAGGGAAATTTTACCGTGGGATATTTCTCTGCTGTTTCAATTACAGCATACATAGCAGGAGCAATATCAGGAGAGTCGATAATAGTATTCAAAGAAAAATCTTCTTCGCATCCGGGTCCTGTCGGATGGACACTTCTTGCAGAGTTGATACTGCTTATCGTACTTGCATTATTCTGTCTGTTATCCGGAAATGTTCAATCAACTCTTCATAGCACTGTTCTCATTTCTCTGACAGCATGCGCAATGGGAATGCAAAGCGCTGCAGTTCTGATGCTGCATTCAGGTCCGACCACAACCTACGTCACAGGAACAATTACATCTTTTTCCACAAAACTCATGTGGTGGCTGTATCATTTCGGCACGCCGGTTCCGCATGTCACTAAACAATCTGCCGATCCGCAGGGAAGCGGATTATTGTCCGTGAGTAATCCCTGGATATATGGTATTTCATGGATGGTTTATTTAACCGGTGCTATACTCGGGGCTGTTTTATACCTGTGGATAGGTCTAGCCGCATTTGTGATTCCGGTGTTGTGCATAGGTGTGATCGTTGTATTTGCTTTTTTTTCCGGCGAAGAGATGTAATACTCTTTTTTTAATAATATTACTCCTGAGGGTATTGAATTATTTTTAAAATAAAGTACCACAGGACTTATAATACATTATTAAACTTCATGGTTGATCCTGCCATATGCAGGAATATAAGTGTGGTGTTACTCTCTCTCCGCTTGCTCATCACATTAAAAAAATAACCGGAATTGAAATATTATAAATTGCCGGAGACTAAATCTAAGGGCAAACCTGAAGCCGAAAACCACATTATCATTTTATTAAGAACATCTTTCTTGTATCGGAAAAAGCACCTGAAGTAAGATTATAGATATATGTTCCGGACGGATAGTTTCCCGCATTCCACTCCACTTCATATAAGCCCGGCTGAAGCTGTTCATTCAGAAGAGATGCGATCTCTTTACCGGATATATCATAAATTGTCAGTCTGGTATTAGTAATGGAACCATCCCTCCCCGAATTAATTGCATCCGGAATCTCAAACTTTATCTTCGTTGCCGGATTGAACGGGTTAGGATAATTCTGTCCGAGGTATAAATTTTCCGGAAGTGAAGTTTCTGCAAGTGTTAATGATGTCACGCCTCCGGCGTTTACCCATGCGGTATATATCAGACTTGCCAGAAAGTGGGATGCATTATTAAATAATATTCCGGTAAAATTTCCGGCAAGCTGCCAGTATATCTGATAATAAGTTGTACCATAGCCCGGCGCCATAGCATTTGCTATGCTGTCACATTTCAGCACAGAATCCACATATCTGTAATTACTGTAAAGGAAATCAAATGTGAATCTTTTAACATCCGGGATATAAACCGCATTTTCGAAAGAATAGATAATATTTCCGGAATCCCTGTTAATAAGCTGTGTTTCATATCTCGAATGAACTCCAGTCTGATTCGTGTACTGCCCGTTATAATTTCTTGTAATATGAAGCGGCATGTGTCCGTCTCCCACATAGTGTCCCAGATCAGCGGCATGAAGCATTGCTTTTGAATAATTGTGCAGTTCAAAATATTTTTTTACTGAATCGATTGTTGCAATTATTGAAAAAGGTAAAATGCCTTTATCATAAACAAAACTGCTTCCGTGAATAGCAATAAGTGAATCTAAATTTTCAGGAATTCTGCCGGTAGCAATAAATTCAGGATAATCATCAATATCAATAAAATGTCTTGGTGATTCGTTAGGATCAGTGGATTTTCTGATATCCGCATCTGAAGCATGCGCTGCAAGAGAGTCAGCCCAGTTCAGAAAACTCATTGTTGAAGGAAATGAGAATGTTGATCTTCTGTTAATGACCTTATGCCCGGAAGCTCCCCAGCCGTAAAGTAATATTATACTGAATAAAAGGAATAAACAGAATTTGTGTTTATGGTTCATATGGTTTTTCAAGATTAATTATTCTGTTAATATACCATCGCAAACAGTAAACAATCCACCGGTACAGCTTTAAATCTTTGTAAGTTTTTAAGTAATGCAAAATAGGTTTATAAAAACTTATAAGAAATGTTGATTTATCCCGCCGTTCCTGGTTTATAGAAAAGCGAGAGGTATTAAATCTTTGAGCCTCGTATGTTTGGTTTAAATTTTTTTTAAGTAAAAAAGTAAGTAATAT
>CALMST010000250.1 GCA_937872315.1 uncultured Ignavibacteria bacterium
AGATCTGACCATTACCCGGAGCATAAACTGAAGTCGGTACTACTGGTGGTGAATTCGGTACCTGGAAATTATTATTAAAAATTCTCTGTGCAAGCGCATCTGTACTCTTTAAAGTTGTAATACTTCCAAGATTACTTGTTCCTCTGGCAATAACCTGCGCAACAATAATTGTTTGTGTATCACCCGGATTCATTGTAAAAGGTCCGGTGCTTTGCAACCATCTTCCATCATTCTGAGCAGGCATTACCCAGCCGGTGTTTGTTACCGGATCACCAGTAAATGAAAAAGTTGTAGTATCTCCTCCTGGTGCAATATAAGGCTGACCTTCTCTCCATAGTCCCTGAAGAACCCTGTAAGCTTCAATATTTGAGAGAGGATCGGATGGCTCAGGAGAACGGTTGTTATAGAAATTAAATACTGTCATCCCAAGGTCCTTATAACCGATCTTAACTATTTTATTTTCTGTGCCGGGAGGGCTATAATATATAACAGTATCTGCAGGATTACCTGTTTCAACTAAAGCACCCCTGAAAAAATCAAATCCCACTGCCGGCGGTGCTGCGCCATAAAGAGGATCATTATTAGTAGAATTATATGTATATCCGAGTCCTAATACAGTATCCACTCCGGCTTTATCATCCGTCGGAGTTCCAAGATCATCATCTGTCCATTGAGCAAGATATGTATTTGTCCATACATTAGAACTTTTATTAATGATCCTGTATTCCTGAAACACAATATTTCCAAGAGGACCGTTTACATTATATGCCCAGTTGGTCTGCAGCACCTGAGCCTGCAGTGAAGAAAGGCTGCTGGCAGGCGAAGTATGTGGATAATCAATGTAAGAGTAAAACATTGTTTGCGAACCCAGAAAGAGCGGATTACCCGATGAATCCACATAAGCTCCCTGGTTTGCCGGCCAGTTTAAATAATCTGAAGAAGTAGTATTTCCTTCATAAATATTATAAATTTTGTAAGCCGGATCATTACTTCCTTCAGCAGATCCTGATGCACTCCAGTATCCAGGCGCATAATCATAAGTATATTCCGCTATTGCAATCAAAGTATCATTGCCGACAACACATCCAAGCCAGAGACCGGATGCGTATCTTGCAAATTTTCCGGATCCTTTTGGCCATTCGAAACCTGCATTATTAGTTGTTGGATCTCTGTTAAAAGATCCGTTGGTTCTGAACCATGTATTGATCTGATTTGCATTAAGCTGAGCAGATGTAACCGCAAACACCTGGTTAGGATTTGTGTTCCTGTTATCTGTATTGTTATTATTTCCGGGTTTGTCACTTGGTTTAAACCCATAGAATATTACAAGTATCACAAGAACAATAAAAATTAATATACCTTTTATCATTGTATTCCCCTTTTTAAATTTTTTTAAATTCCGGACTGAAAAAAGATCTTTTTCCGGTTATGATTTAAAAACCAAGACTTAAACTACGCGATAAACCTGTTCTGCAATTAGTTAAATGCAAACCGGTTCCGCGATGTTAAATCTTCTGAAACTATTGGTTCTGATTTAGTTTGAGGGTTGTTTGGTATATTTGGTGCTTCTGGATTGAGGTATCCGGAAGCATTGCCGTATTTTCCTTTTATATCAACAGCTTCGGGGCTGTCGGTTTTAAAAACTACAACATACGGCAGGGAAAGGATAAAATTGATTTTAGTGATCATTTTTCCTCCCTTAGAAAAATTTAAAAATAAGTTAATTGTTATTCTTCCTTAAATAAAAAAACCCTCATAAAAACATTATTTTATGAGGGTCGGAACTGTTTCAAGGTAGCAAACAATAATTATATAATCAACATCATTTTTTTGTATTACTCAAAAAAGTTTTAAGGCATATTAAAAAACCAATATGTTCCTGGAGAATAAGTGTATGAATCATATCTAATCTGTTTGAATCTATAAAATTATAATTTTTTAAAATAGTTAAATAAATTAAAAAATATCAGAGTCTTATATATTATATAAAAAAATTCTGTGAATTTAAAAAATTAATTCTCAGAAGAATAAATTGAAAAGATCTGTTATTCCAATACCGTAAATCTCTTTCTGGGATCTCAAAATTGATATACCATCGATAGAAAACATAACTAAAAAGTGTAAAATCCAGCAATAAATAAATGATCTGCTTCTGAGTGCCTGTACTCCCAGGATCAATCCTGCAAAGATTGATGCGAATAATTCAATTTCAGGTTTACCTTTATGCAAAATAAAAAACGGTATCATTTGAATAAATACAGAGTAATATCCGAATTTTGGTTTTAATCCGAACAAAGAATAACCTCTCCAGAAAAACTCCCAGCCAAGCATGTAAACTAAGATACTAAATTCAAATAAAAAAAATGTTGATAAACTTTCACTTACTTTGATTCCGCCCTGCGGATAAGTGGAAGCAAATTTTTCTGATCCGGATACGATCCAAACGACAACAAGCATTACGATAAAGAATAATCCGGAAGTTATAAATCCAAATTTCTTATCACCAAGAGTAAATCCGAATTCAGATAATTTTTGTTTGAAAATAAATTTTACGGACAGAGCCGGAATAACGAACATCAGAATTCCGTCCATTAAGAACCAGTATATCCTTGAATCGTATCTGTTTCTGCCGAAATTTTCATAATAAAAAGTTGGAGATGAAAAAGATAAAGACAGGAAAGTTATGATCGCTATCGAAAGAAAAATATAAACTACTTTAAAATCAAGTTTTCTTATTTCTTCATTAAGGGATCTTAATTCGGATTTTAAATATTCAATCAAATTATTAATTATTGCTGTTTTGTTTTTATTATGTATTGAAGTTTTTGAGGTTCGATCTTTAGTAATGTAATATTTTCTGGTAACATTATTTCAGGAATGATAAATCCAAGAGTATCATTTTCAATTTTTGCATACTCAATATTTGCTTCTATATCGGATGCAGTGATCTGACCTAACTGGTCAACACCACCTCTCAAATAAACACTGACATTAGGCGGAATCAGCAGGATCTCCTTATCATCCGGGAAATTCAGAACATTCACGACAAGGTCCTCTATGTTTTTTTCCGCTGCCAGCTGTATCTTATATTTATATGAAACGATTTTCTCATCATATTTAATGAGATGTGTAAGTGTGTCCTTTATATTTACAGTACCTGAGATATCAGAGTTTATATTATTAATTACCTTTTTTTCTGTCGGGATCCATTCGAGCTTATTAAGAAGATTAGCTGATCCTTTTACGCGTATGGAATCCGGCGTCAGTTCCGGTTCACCGATAATACTGAATCCTTCCTTCAGATTAAGTACCAGATTATTTTTAACGGGAATAAGTTTTTCATAAACTTTGTCAAAATTAATATTAATGGTATCAGGATTAATTTCAACTATGGAAACACTTTGCGGCACATTGAGTCTGTCGCTTACAAACTGGCTAGTTGCAATTTTGGAATCCCTTTTAATTTTTGTTATGTCCAGACTGTATTTAAGATTACCTTTAAACAGGATGCTTATAAGATCCCATCCTTTACCTTTAACTTTTACTTCCAGTGAACTGGGAATTTCTTCAACCAGTGCCTGAGAGTTATTTGACCGGAGTTCAAGAGGTATTGAAACATCAAGAGAATAACTTGAATTAAGATTTATGTACAGCCATAATGCAGAAGCAAAAATAAATGACAGGAGAACAGTTTTGAAGTTTTTGTTCATATCTGATAATTACTTGTCAATACTTATTTAAAAGATCTTTCCAGTTCTTATTCTGCAATTCATTCCGGAAAGTACTGTGCACTAGTCTGTATTCATTTAATGAATTATTAAATTCGACAAATACGCATTCACCGCCTCCTTCAATTGAATTATAATTCCATATCTCGTAACTTTTTGTCTCTGATTCAAAAGGATGCCTATCCACATCATCAGGTTTACCATAAACAATGTATATTCTACCCCTGTCCGTTTTCCATCCCTCCACGTATGCTTCTTTATAAAGTCTGTTAGCATCATCTACTCTTTTAAAATATGCAATCCGGGTCTCAAGCACCTGAGTCTCCGGATTTGAATCCTGAGATTTCCAGAATTCATACAATAATTCTCTTTTATCATTTACATCACTTAACTGTTCGTATCTGTTAATGAATTTTGGATTTGCAATATATATAATTTTTTCAAATTCATCATCAAGTTCATTTTCTGTTTTGGTAATATATGGAGATTTCAGATAATCATCGGCTGCAAGTGTGGAATTCTGAGTAGTATTATCCTGATAAATGAAGAATTTTTTTTCTTTTGTTAATTTTAAATTTTTATTTGTATCCGATATTGTTACTATAAAATTATAAGAACCTCTGTCTAATGAATCTATTAATATTTTGCCAAAGTCGGCTTTGGATTCACTTTTTCTGTTCAGCTTTTTATCCTTCGAAATTAATTTTACATTATTAAGATTGTACACGGAATAATTAATAATAAATTCATCTGAAATATTGGTTTCTGTCAATCCGTAAATCTCATAATAATAATTCAGTTCATTAAGGTTCATTCCAAAAAGAGCCGACGGGTTAGGAATAATTTCCAGTGTATTTTTGTAGAACGGACTTTTTGTATTTTCTGATTTTGTGATTGAACTTGCAAGTTCAATATCGCTTATTGATACACCTCCCGGATTTTGATATCCTATGATTACTTCTTTCTCATAAGAATCATACTTTAAAGTATCAGAAAAATCACTCCCCTTTATCTGTAATTTGAAATTACCGTCGCTTAATAGATAATTTACCTGCCCTATCAGTTTTTTACTGTTATTTTTTGTAGTATCAGTAACGATGGAAGGACTCTTGAATAAATTTGAATAAACTGTACTGTTATCAGAAAGATTAATGATTGCTATATCAAGTAATGCTGCACCTTCATAATTATTACCATTTTGTGTATAGAGAAGTGAATGCTGATTTACAGAATAATAAAGCTCAAGAATGAATTTCTCATCCTCCCCCCTGAATACTGAATAATCAAAATTGAAAAATATATCATTTTGAGAAAATGCATTCAGATTCATCAAAAGAAAAAAAATAAATGCCGTAAATAATTTTGTCATTCGGGTTTAAATCCTTTTATATCAATTGTTTTTTTATTAAAATAAATTAAAAAGGTAATCAACGAATTGATTACCTTTTATAATTTAACTTATTTTAGT
>CALMST010000251.1 GCA_937872315.1 uncultured Ignavibacteria bacterium
TGATTCTCCATTTCAGGATCAAGTTTAGAAGTATCACTTTCTTTCATTCCAAATTCCGCCGTGAGTTTGGCTTTTAAAAGATCGTTTTCAAATTTTAAGTTTTCCCCTGGTGTGAGGGCGGGTAAGTTCTTTTGCGGTTTCATAGCATCCTTTCTTTTATTTTAAAATTACTATTAATTATTGAATATAAAAGACCGCAATAAATTAATTTTCAGAATTAATTTCATCAAGGGTTATTTAAGGCTGTTTGTGAAAATGAGGTGGTGAGTATAATTTAAAGAAGAAAATAAATTTCAACATTAACGTGAACGGACTGAATTTGATTGCTGACGAGAATATTCCTGTGCATAATCTCACCCGCAAATCATTTTATTCAGAGAATGAAAAAAATGCTATAAATTTATTCCTGATTCTTTGTATCTGATTGAATTATTATTTTATGAGAATCATTTTTCTTACCTCCGTATAATTACCGGCAACAAATCTGTAATAGTATATTCCGCCGGCAAGGTTATCTCCTTTAAAAGAAACAATATGATCTCCGGCTGTCATGTTTCCATTTATTAAAACAGCGATCTCTTTACCAAGAGAATTATATACTTTCAGTGAAACAAATTTCTGAACAGGTAATTGAAAACTTATATTAGTTTCAGGATTAAAAGGATTGGGATAATTCTGTTTCAATAAATATTTTCCGGGCGCAAATTCATCAGGATCGGAAACAGCAGTAAGACCGCCGTTGGTAGTTTTAATGATCACTCCCAGATCTCCGGCGGAATATCCCGTTAGGCTGTCCGTAAAAAAGACGCTCCGCAAAGTTCCGCTGGTACCGCTCTGACTTCCCCACGTCAGGCCGCCATTCGTGGTTTTCAGAATCAGACCTTGCAGTCCAACGCAATATCCCGTGTTCGGACCGGCAAAATCAATACTGTAAAGCTGCCTTTCAAACAACTGTGTGGACCAGCTGCCCCCGCCATCTGTAGTTCGCGAAATCCCACCCTGTCCGTTAAACACTCCGGACGGTGCAAATCCCGTATATTCATTTATAAAATTAATATCATAAAGATCGCCTTCATTCCCGTTGAGATAAAAATTATTGAAACTCCAGTTAGCACCGCCGTTGGTTGACTTCGCTACAAATGGCTGAAAAATAGTATTAACACCCGCCGCATAGGATATGCTTTTGGAAAACATCTCTGCGGCATAGTATATTACGAAAAATCCATTTTTTGCTATTGTCCAGCTAAGTCCTGAATTTGTTGAATATAAAAGAGTTCCGTCAGCACCGGCGCACACTCCCCGTGTGTCTGAAAATGAAACTGAATATAAATTTCCCGTAACTCCGCTGGATACTGAAATCCAGTTTGTACCTGCATTAGCAGTGCGGATTATTATTCCTTCGTTTGCACACGCAATTCCTTCACTTTCATTGAAAAAATATACTGAGTTTATATCACGGTTTATACCCGTGTTTATTGTATCCCAGCTATTTCCGCCGTTAACGGTCCTGTACATTTTACCATATTCTCCTGCGGTATATCCTGTTTCGGAATTGATAAAATAAATGCTTCTGAGATTTTCAACCGTACCGCTGCTCAATGTGATCCATTGAGAAAATAATTTACCAGGCAACATAAAAGTTAAAGCAATTAGTAAATGTCTCATAATACTTTTTATTTTATCTTACTTAAATTAAACACCTTTGATCAACTGCTATTGATCAATAATTTTTTTGCAGATCATTGAAAATAACTTTTAATCAGAGACTGTTCAGCAGTTTCGGAATCAGATGGTTGACTATATTATTTTAATATATTCCCTGATCAAATAAAGCTTTCATTTGATCTGTGTCTGTTCTCAACTTCACTCCGGCTCTCCTCTTTCTGATAGAGTTTCTCAAAAATAGTGAACGGAAATGGTTGTAAAGAATTCGATACTCATTACAAATTTAATCACCGGTTTCTTCTAAAACTAACCGTATCGGCATCCAGCAATCTCAGATAATTATTATGAGCATGTTCAAAACCTATCCAGCAAAAATAATTATCCACTTCGCTTCCGCCCGAACAACTTGCCGGCGTAAGTGTTCCTATATCCACACCATTATTAACATGCGCATACTTTATCCCTAATGAATCCAGATAAAGATCCACCGCAATAATGACGACACCGATCTTAAACGGAACAAATGTCGGGATCTGTTCGGGTATGATCTTATCAAGTCCCGCCCAGCCGAAAGGCACAAAATCTTTTGAATTATAAACCCTGTGTGAAGGCGCATTTGCAGCAAGCATTATGCTGTTATAATGATCTGCAAATGACTGATTACCAACAGTAGGCGCTGCAAAGGTATATGTCTCAAGAGCAAATTTACTTGTATATCCGTTATCAACAAACCATGCCGAGACCATAGTTGCCATTGCCCCGCCAAGGCTGTGACCTGTGATAAACATTTTCAGTTTACTGCCGTTGATCTCATTCAAAAACATCGCCAGAGTTTTTCCATTATCAGTTACAGACAGAAGTGTGTCGAGTCCGTCAAGCGAACCTGCGGCAACGGAATCATTTACACCCCCGCCATATGGATATTTATCGAGTCTCCAGACAACCATATCCTCAACATAGTTTGATGGGAATGTCCAGTCAGTTCCCCTGATCGCGATTGCATAATTAATTGTATCCGAAGTAGAATCAACAGCGACATACATCATATTCCCGCCGCTCGGACTGATTCCGGGTCCCCATGCAAGTTTCCATTTTCCTTTGGTTGAATAAGCGGTATCTGCGAGCTGCAGCAGAAGCGAGTCTTTGATCTCAGCATGGTTAGGGTTATTCTCCGCAGTATAGCACAGCGAAGCTAGTGTCATGATAATGCCTGCTTCACCTGTTTCATATCCACCTAATTCAGGCGGAGGATTATTTGTGTTTATTAAATTATTGGAATCCTCTGTGCAACTATGGATAGAAAAAATAAGAAATGAAGAAAACAATATGAGTATTACAGGTTTGAGTATTTTTAAATTCATAAATTTTAAATTTTTCAAAAAACTAACTTCTGATTTTTTTTAAATCAAGTTAGAATGTTGACTATTGAGCA
>CALMST010000252.1 GCA_937872315.1 uncultured Ignavibacteria bacterium
TATTTCACAAAGACCATCTTTCTTGTCTCAGTGAAATTTTCTGCAGTTAGTTTATAAAAATAAATTCCGCTTGAAAGATTGTGTGGATTAAACTGAATAGAGTTGTTTCCGCTTTCAACTTTTCCGCTTATGAGCGTTGCAACATTACTTCCTGAAATATCAAATACCTCAAGAGTAATATTCTGTGCTTTTGGCAAACTAAATCTTATTATTGTTGAAGGATTGAAAGGATTCGGGAAATTCTGCTCGAGTTTATAATCATTCAAAGCTGTTACAGGATCATCAATCCCGATAAGGTCTTCTGAACTTACCCTGGCATTAGTTTCCACTTCCGCCAGCCCGGATGAAGAAATATTATTAATGAGTCCGGAAAAACTTTTAATTATTATCTTTACACTGTCTATAGTTGTAATAGGTGATACATTAACGGTCAGACCTTCAGTTGTAAGAGGTCCGGTTGAAGGGATCTGATTGACGACATTATTGTTTTTGTATAATATAAGTTCACAGTCAGTAACATGTATATCTGTATTTGTTGCTGCATTGGGCAATATATCGTAAAGTGTAAATCTTCTTACATCAATTGGAATTTCCCATTTCAGCACTATGTATTCATCATTGCTTCCATTTGCTATCCAGTTAACTTTCAGATCAGTATTTCTTGCTTTTCTGTCAACTGCATTCTGCCCTATATAGCTGATATTGCCTGAAGTTCTATAACTGCTTTCTCTTACATCAGCTGATGTTGAAAGATTTGTAAATGCGCCTTCTGTCACATTTGGCGGAACTGTGATCATAGTATGTCCTGCGTGACATCCTACACATTTTGTTCCCGAGCCGTCATTTCCGAAATTCATCCCGAATACGTGAGCTATTTCTCCTGTCCTGTTTACAAGTACATGTTCATTGCTGTCCACTATCTGCTCAAACATTGAAACATTGGCAGGCATATCACCTTCAGCTATCTTTCCGTCCCTGTCAAGACTTATCTCTCTGAACAATATCGGGTGATCCTGACCATTCTCGTCTTCTCTCTGAAAATTAAAAAAGAATCTGAATTTAGCATTTTTGGTGATGGGGGGAGCATTTTCAATAGGAGCATCTACAGGCGCATTTGAATAAACATTCAGGCAGTCAAATCTGAATAATCCTCCCTGATAAAAAGTATTTGGATTTATTGTTGGAGGTACAAGATTAGTATCAAAAGCTTCAAGATATTGCACTACAGGCGGAATTTTTTTAGGTATCAATAATTCAGCGTTTAACTCCAGTGTACCGGGCAGATCAATTATCTGAGTGAGTTCTCCGCCATTTAAATTACAGGTATAGATCCCGTAATCCTGCTCTGAAACAGAGGTTGCATATGAAAACAAAATTTTACCGTTGGAAAGCGGAAGAGGATCAGTTGCATAAGGAGGCTGCATTGTTCCGAATGAAGGAGGATTTGTTATGAACAAGGGAGTAGTACTGTCAACGCCAATGACTTTCACTGCTTCTGAGAAACCTTTCTCATAAAATCTGATTCCGGGACTGCCGCTGTTGTCATATAAAGGAGTAGGAATAAAAACACTTACAAGATTTCCGTTTGGCATTACTCTTGGTCTGTATGAATAAAGACCTTTTCTGTTTCTGCTGTCAGTAGCATATTGTTTCAAAGCGTCACCATCGGGATTTATAATGTTTGTCTGCCATATATTTCCAATATCTGTAGTAAGTGCCTGTTCATCCAGCCTGGTCAATCCTGTTCCTGAAATATTACTGGGTCTGTCAATATTGACCCACCATCTCGAATATAGAATTCTCCCTGAGATCGGATCAATTGTGGGTTTTTCACCTCCGTTTCTTTCGGTTGTAACCCTGTGGATTATATTTGTAAGAGTATCAGTAATAAAAAGATTGGTTGTATTTACACCACCTATCTCAGCAAGAGTCGGAAATCTTGTGGAAGCAAAAATAATTTTACCATCCGGCAGATAAACCGGATCAATATCATCATACTTAATAAATTTATAAGCTGCATTTCCGAATTGAGTCAGGTCAGCGTTTCTGTTTGTAAATGTTATTTTAATCAGTCTAGTACCTTCAGTATTTATCTCATATATTCTCCAGTTACTGTCTCTGTTTTCAATTCCTGCAAACAATATTTTATGCCCGTACCAGTGAACACAAGGCTGCTGAACATCTATAAGCCTTATATTACCAAACTGCATTGTGCTGTCAATCAAAGTTTGTATATTACCGGAGGCATCTCTTACCATAAGTTTACCGCCTACAACCTTAAATCTTGAATAAGAACCCATTCCCGGAAGCAAACCTGCCTGAGGGTAATTCATATTTCCGTTCAATTCATGATTTCTGGAGACGAAAACAATGGGTGTATTAAATGTCTGAGAATAAATGGGAGGACTAATTATAATGTACAGAATAATATATATCAGGATAAATCTAATATTCAAAAGTGTAGAAAAGACCTTCATAAAAAAATTTTTCTTTAAAATAATTATTTAAAAATTCAAATTAACTATAATTCTTACAACCGAATTGCAATTGATAATAAAATATGAATTATATAAGTTTCACTTCAAATTAACTGTCCAAAACTAAAACAACTTTATCAAAATGAAAAAATCCCTCCAATTTTTATTACTTATTTTTTTAGTAACTTTTTCAAACAAAACATTATTAGCTGAAGGCTTTAACAGTGTTCATACATCAGACGGCAATTTTGTCATAGCCGGAGGTGATCAGGGACTGACTTTCCGCTCAGTTAATGGCGGTAATACATGGGCTTCATATACGGAACCATCAGTAAATTTTCAAAGTGTTTATACACTGGGAACTAAAGTATGGCTTTCAGGTGACAATGGAAAGATCTATTTGTCTTCAGTGGCTTCTTCCGTACTTACACCCGTAATTACAGGAATATCAACTTCTATAAATTCCGTAAAATTTATTGATGCTAATACCGGATTCTTTTGCGGTGACAATGGAGTCTTGTATAAATCTGTTGACGGCGGTATTAGCTGGACTTCTTCATCAAACGGAATTTCAAATGTTAAATTAAACACGGTCTCATTTTACGATGCACTATCAGGAGTGGCTGCCGGAGAAAACGGAAAAGTATTCGTAACTAATAACGGAGGAGCTTCATGGACTCCTGAAAATATTTCATCTGCCCGTAATATACTCAGCGCTGAATATTTAACTGACGGGATTATATTAACCGGCGAATGGGGCACACTTATTTACAAGAACAACGGCGGATCATGGAGTTCTGTTGATACTAAAACCAATTCAGACATAAGAGGTATTTCTGGAACAACTCTCAGCAATGTTCATATTTGCGGTGGAGGAGGATTCATCAGAAATAATAGTTCAGGAAATTCAGCTTTTTTGAATTTTGAAAAAAATCCGATGCTTGCAGATCTTGTTGATATTGTCTATTCGGGAAATACAGGTTTCGCAGTCAGCAGTCTGAATAAAGCCATTATCCGGACAACAGATAATGGTACAACCTGGACTTTACCTTCCGGTACTTCAGTTTCTTATGTGTGGGAAGCAAAACCAGGAGCAAGCGGCAGTTTCCTTGGTAATAATCTCTGTCTGCATCCTACTGACAGAAATGCTGTATTTATTGCATTTGCCGATCAGGTTTACAGAAGCGGTAATAAAGGTGATGCATGGACAAGTATCGGAACATCCATTCCAAATGGAACCACTCCGCATTCTTTTTTTGTCAGTCCTGTTGATACAAATATCTGGATGGTTGCCACACAAAGTTCTCCTGATAAAGTATACAGGACATCAAATTACGGAGCGACCTGGACTGAAGTATTATCAATGAATTTCAGCAATTACGGACAACCTCTGGAAATGGATCAGAATGATCCGCATGTATTTTATTTTGCCCCTGATAACGGGGGGTTTTATAAATCAACAGATGACGGAGCAACATTCAATGAGATCAGTGGAAATTATCCTTTCAGAAGTCCGTGCGATATTTTGGTGAAATGGGATAATTCTGATGTGATATTTTTAGCAGACGGAATTACAGGCAGCGGACAGGCAAAGCTATTCAAATCTGTGAACAAAGGAGTTAACTGGACATTGGTTCATACTGCATCTGCCAGTGAGATCCCGTCTATGTGCTCAAACAGATTTGCACCTGAAACTATCTGGTGTACTGAATGGTCAGGAAGCAATATATACAGATCAACAGATGGCGGAGATACCTGGTCGACTAATCACTCAAATTCTTTTTCAGGATGGGGTTCTGATATTTGTCATGAAGATCCCAATATGATGATTACCGGAAGCTGGAGTAACAGAGCAACATTATCTCTGGATAAAGGTCTTACATGGACTGATATAAGTTCAGGTCTCGGAGGACACGGCGGAGGAATTCTCATTCCCGAAAAAGGTTATATCTTAGCACATCAGGGATCTAATGTATATAAATTAAATATCAGTTACTCGGTGCTTACCGGTATCTCAGAAAATACTGTATCAGCAATAGCTTCAGAATATAAACTTTCACAGAACTATCCGAATCCTTTTAATCCGTCAACTAAGATCTCATATTCAATTCCTCTATCAGGAAATGTATCCATTACTATTTTTAATGAACTTGGTAAAGAGATCAGATCGCTTGTAAACGGATATAAGAATGCGGGTAATTATGAAGTTAACTTCAATGCATCTGATCTGAGCTCGGGAATTTATTTCTACAAAATACAATCCGGCACATACGCTGAGACAAAGACAATGCTGTTAATTAAGTAAATAACAACTTCGAAAAAGTTCAGACTGTTAATTCGGTCTGAACTTTTTTATATAAATTTTAAATGTTAATAATGCAGGAAATATTTTTTAACCAATTAAAAAATTTATGAAAACTCAAACTTACAACAATCACAAGCGTTATGTTTTTGGTTTCCATGTAATAACATTTTCTTTATGTTTTTTACTTTTTCTGTCATCAGTTCTGAATCTTTACGTTTCAATAAAAAAGCGTACGGATATGAGGATTGCTGTAATGTTTTTAATTACTTCTCTCATTTTATTGCTGCTGTTTTATTATGCCCGAAGTTTTGCTTTAAAGGCTCAGGACAGAGCTATAAGAAATGAAGTCTGTTTAAGATATTTTGTGATTGCCGGAAAACTACCGGATGATAAATTATCAATGTCCAAGTTACTTGCTCTGAGATTTGCACCGGATGAAGAATTTCCTGATTTATACAATAAAACTTTAACTGAAAATTTAAGCAATAAGGATATTAAGAAAGCAATAAAAAACTGGAAAAGTGATTACCACAGAGTATGAAAAACCACAAAATATGATATAAATATTGTATTTAATTTATATTTTATTGAGAAGTTATTTCTAATTAATGATTAAATGTGGTTTGGGATAATAAATATTTGAAGTGAAGGATGAATAAGAATTAATATTGTTTTAGAAAAATTATTCTTTTTTTAAAAAAAATAAAAAATTAGAAAGAAGTTAATCAAAGAAAAATATGTAAAAAATCCGCGGTAAAATTTATATTGAATGGAAATAAGAATTGGAGGGAGAAAAAATAAAAAACCGGAATAATTGCTGTCTTATAAAATAAACAATTCAGTAAGATAGAAGCAAAAATTCTGAATGAAAAAAGAAATAAAAATAAAAGAACAAATCAGTATTAAAAGGGCAAAAAAAAGAACGAAATCAGTAAAAAAAGAACAAATAAAACAAAAAAAATAACTTTACAATTATTAATATATTTTATATTTTGAACTTAATTGTGGCTATCCCAAAAAGTTCAATTACAAAGAAATAAACATAACATCCCTCAAGGCCGTTCAACCCCAAATTTTGAACGGTGAAAGGAGAAACGAGGGATGTTATTTTATTTAATATCCTGAGTTTTACTCTGTACCATTTCCTCATCATCCTGACATCGTTTCTGCACTCCGCCGGACGCTTTTAAATAAGGATTTACTTTAAACTCTTAAAAGTTGTTCAGTTAATTTTTATAACTCTTCAACTTTCATTACCAGAATGGAATCATTAATATAAACATTAATGTAGTGAACTCCATTTTCTACCGTTCTGACAATTGTTATATCACATTTATTATTTGTGATCTGTGAACTTGAAGTTACGGCTGCTTCACTGGTATTAACACTGCCGAAACTCATTACCGCAACAAAACTTAGAATTACTAAAATTGATTTGAAAATTTTTTTCATTTTTTTTTGCCCCTTTCTTACTGATTGTTTATGCAAATTAACAATAACCCTCTGACAAAACAAAGAAAATAATCGTGGTTTGTCGTGAATTTTTTGATACAATAAAATTTGCTATCCTTTGAAAATTGCTTATATAGATAATTTTCGCTATTTTTGACATGCTTACTTCAAAATCATTGTCGCATTTTCGTTAATTAAATTAGATTAAATAATGTATACACATCAGCTTATTGAACTGCTAAAAACCTTTTCAGAAAAAGAATTGATGAAATTGTATAAATTCTTAAATTCACCATATTTCAATAACAGCAGGCGAATTGTAACTTTATTTCAGGTCCTGAAGAAATTTTATCCGGATTTTGAAAAAAGAAATTTTACCCGTGAATATATTTTTAAATTAGTTTATAAGAATTCTGAATACAATGACTCAACATTCAGAAACCTGATGTCCGATCTTCTGCAATTGACCCTGAAATTTCTTATGATAGAGGGTATAGAGAAAAAGGAAGTGGAATCTTCATTTTATGTAACCCAGGAGTTATTCAGCAGAGGAAAAATAGATCTCTTTATATCCAAAATGAATAATATTGACAAAATTCTCAAGGATACCAGTAATCTTGACGGGGAATACTTTCATAATAAATTCAGAGCGGAAACGGATCATTTTTATGTAAACCTTCTTACAAAAAGAGTTTTAAAAAAACAAATTGTTGTCTCAGAATCTGAAAAGCTGATAAGTGGACTTGTTTCATTACTTAACTATTTTGTTCTTGAATCAATCAAGCATAACGATAATCTCTTTAATTATTCAAGGACCTATAACATAAAATCTAATATTGTTAAAGTAAATCAGTTTCTGGAAATAATAAATTTTGAGAACCTCATTAAATATTTAAGGGAAAATTCCTCCAATGAGATACCAATAGTGGAACTCTATTACAATCTTTTAAAAGCATCAACTAATATTGAAGAGGAAAAGTATTATTTCAGATTAAAGGAATCGGTTTTTAAATGTTCTGAACATCTTGGATTAAATGACAATAATTTTCTTCATTCACGATTGATAGACTATTGTGTAAAAAAAATAAATCTCGGGATACATTCGAGTTTTGATCTAAATGAAGAGATCTATGAACTTTATCAGATTTATGTCAAAAACGAATTTTATAAAACATTATCAAATACAAATCTCCCCTTTGATGCATACAGGAATGTTTTAATAAACTGCATCACCACAAAAAAGCTAAAAGAAATGGAAGAATTTATTAAAGTATATTCAAAAAAATTATTGCCTGCGCATATTGACAGTATTGTAAATTACAGTTACGCACTTCTGTTTTTCGAAAAAAAGCAGTTCAGCAAAGCAATGGAATATCTTAATAAAATTAAATTCGACCAGTTTGTATTTAAACTTGATATGAAGAATTTACAACTCAAGTTAGCTTTCGAACTGGGATATTATGAATCAGCGGTTTCTATAATTGACACTTACAAGCATTTCCTGAAAAACAACGCTTTGATCTCTGAGAGCAGAAGAATTATGCACAATAACTTCCTGAACTATGCAAACAAATTAATACAGTTTAAATTTGGCTCCAGTAAAGTTAATATCCCGTTCTTAAAAGAACAGCTTGAAAAATCGAAAGATGTATTCGATAAAGGCTGGCTGATAGAAAAAACCAAATTAAAGAAGAAATAGAATAAAAAAGTTTTCACTTATTGTTTACAGTGAAAACTTTTTTATTTTATTCAACAACCGGCTTTATTCCCTGATTTTATTTTGACTGATCCATACTTTTGTCATCCGGATCATTCTTGTTATCTCCTTTGCGATGACCTTTTCCTTTTTTATTTTTACGATCTGATTTCATCTGATCCCATTTTTCAATTTGTTCTTTATTCAGGATCTCCCGGATCCGGGATTGAAATTTTTCCCGGTTTTGCTTTCTCATTTCTTTTCTGGCAGTCTTATCCATATCTTTATATTTTTCTTTATTGGATTTTCTTTCATTGGCTTTGTTCAGGAATAGATCATACATCTGCTTATACTGAGAATCTGAAAGAGAGAGATTTTTTTTCATCATGTCTGCTTTTTTCTGAGCAAATTCTTCCGGTGTCTTTTTAACTTTGTCCTGCTGCTGGCTATATGCACTTCCTGAAATTAGAACAGCATTAAGAAGTAATATTACTATTGCGATTATTTTCATATTCTTTTTTTTATTTTAATTTATGAAATACAAAAGGTAGACAATGCATATCAGCAAAGGTTTAATTTTTTAAAAGTGATAAGAGGATTAAAGGATGGATGAACATGATTTGGGAATAAAAACAAAAAGACCCCGTTAAATATATTAACGGGGTCTTTCTTTTGTAGCGGGAGAAGGACTTGAACCTTCGACCTTCGGGTTATGAGCCCGACGAGCTACCAACTGCTCCACCCCGCGGTATTTACAAATATAGTAAATATAATCTGTTTCTTCAATTACTAAAATTGCGAAAAAATATTAAATTGATTTTACAGATTAATAGGATTAATTTTAAAAACTCTCAATTTTTATTTACTTTTTTAAATAATTCCTATAAAATTTAAAACATATATTAATGAAGATAATTGTATGCGTATCCATAGTACCTGATAGTACAACTAAAGTAAAAATATCAGAAAATGGCCGGTCTATAGATTCATCCGATGTGAGTTATATTTTAAATCCCTATGATGAATTTGCAGTGGAGGAAGCTCTTAAATTAAAAGAAAAAAACGGTGGTGAAGTTATTGCCGTTGCTTATGGAACTGACAGATCCAAAGAGGCATTAAAAAAATCATTTCAGATGGGAGCTGACAAAGGTGTTTTAATAAAATCAGCTGATGATAATTTTGATTCATATACTGTTGCAAAGAATCTTTCGGAATACATCAAAGATCAGAATGCAGATGTTATTTTATTCGGAAAACAGTCAATTGATTTTGACGGATTGCTGGTTCCTTCTATGGTATCTGAAATCTTGAATTTACCATGTATAAGTGTGGTTGTAAAGCTTGAAATAGATAACGGAAAAGTTAAAGCTGAAAGAGAAATCGAAGGCGGTAAAGAAATTGTTGAATCTTCCCTACCTGTAATTATAGGCGCTCAGAAAGGCTTAAACGAACCGAGATATCCGAATTTAAAGAGTATAATGGCTGCAAAATCCAAGCCTATAGAAGAAGTATCAAATTTTTATTCCGGCAATAAAGCTGATATCATTGATATGAAACTTCCACCCGCTAAATCAGGCGGCAAAATATTCACAAACGGGAAAGAAGATATTCCTGAACTGGTAAGACTTTTAAGAGAAGAAGCAAAAGTCATTTAAAAATTTATTAATTAAAAGAAATTACAAAAAAATATGTCCAATAAAATTTTAGCATTTATAGAATCCAAAGACGGGAAATTTAAAAACTCAGCTTTTGAAGTGATTACTGAAGCATTAAAAATTGCAGAAGATTCAGGCTCGGAACTTGAAGTTCTCACCATTGGATCAGGACTTGAATCTGAGATAAATGAACTTTCTGTTTACGGTGCAAAAAAAATCAAAATTGTAGATCTTAACATTCTCAATAAAAAATACGACGGCGGGGAAATAAAATACTCTCCTTCCGCCTATGCAAAAGTCATAAGTGAAATTGCAAAAAATGCTGAAGCAAATATTATAATATTATCAGCTACATCACTTGGCAAAGACCTTGTCGGTAGGATAGCCGTAAAAACAGATTCTGCCGTCTTTAATGACTGTATTGATATTAAACTATCTGACGGGAAGTTAACTGCCAGCAGACCTGTATATGCGGGAAAAAGTATAATTGATATTAATTCTTCTTCAGAAAAAATTGTCATGACATTGAGACCGAATGTATTCAAACCGGAAAAAACAGAGAACAGTTCTATCGAAACTGAAAATACGGATATTGAAAATTTAGGTATTAGCGGATCAGATTTTTCAACAGTAGTCACTGATGTTATTGTAAGCAATGAAAAACTTGATGTTGCGGAAGCAGACAAGATCGTTTCAGGAGGAAGAGGATTAAGAGGACCTGAAAATTTCAATTTAATTGAAGATCTTGCCGGATCAATAGGTGCTGCCACCGGAGCATCAAGAGCTGTAGTTGATGCAGGCTGGAGACCTCACTCTGAACAAGTAGGACAGACAGGTAAAACAGTTTCTCCGAGTTTATATATTGCTTGCGGTATTAGTGGTGCAATTCAGCACCTGGCAGGTATGTCCTCTTCCAAATGCATTGTTGCAATAAATAAGGATAAAGATGCTCCTATTTTTCAAATTGCAGATTACGGAATTGTCGGGGACGTTTTTGACATAGTTCCTTCGCTGACTGAGGAATTCAAAAAAGTATTATCCAATTAAATTTCTGATAATTATATTGAAAATTCGAAACTTTTAATTTAGCTTTATAGTAATTAAATTTAAAAAAAAGATTTACAAATGGATAATTCTCAGGAAACAATACAGGTTGATATTTACGGACTTTCATTAACTCCTTCGATAAGTGGCGGCGGATATGCCATTATTCTGAAAGAAATCACCGGAAGCAGACGACTTCCCATTATCATAGGTCAATATGAAGCTCAATCCATTGCGCTGGAGCTTGAAGGTATAAAACCTCCGAGACCACTGACCCATGACCTCTTAAAGGAAGTAATAGAAACATTCGGATATGCTGTAAATTATGTTGTGATAAATGAATTACGTGATTCGACTTTTTTTGCAAGAATAAAATTTGACTCACCTACCGTTGAAGAAATGGATGCAAGACCTTCAGATGCTATTGCCATTGCTTTAAAATTCTCTTCACCAATATATGTAAATTCTGAGATAATGGATGAAGTTGGCTTTGTTCCTGAATATGATGATCAGGTACTTCCAAAGCAGGAAACATCTTTTGAAGATCCTGAATCGTTATCTGAGGAAGATGAACAGATAAGATCAAAACAAATCGAGACGAAAAATCTTTCCAATAAAGAAAAAAAACTGATTCAGCTAAAGAATGACCTGGATGAAGCTATTACAAAAGAGGATTATGAAAAAGCTGCGCAGCTAAGAGATGAAATAAAAAAAATGGAAATTTCCAATTTAAATTAGTATCAAAAAAAATATTATTAACTTCAAATTTAATTATAATAATTGAAAAAATACTCCGTAGCTCTGATCTTTTTTATAATCTTTAACTCATCGTTTTCTTTTTCTCAATATTCAGTAATCCCTGAACCATACAAATTAAATACTGATAGTAAAAAATCTTCTTTTTTAAAATCCGAGTTCAATCTGAATCCGGTAAAAAGCAGTTCTTCAGGCGCTTATGGCGGCTTTAATGTTGGTTTGGCTTTAATAGAAGGACAAGCCGGATTTGCTATAGGAGCTTTTGCTGAATTAGGCAACGGAAAAACGTCATTTGTCCCTCAGGCAAATTACTGGAATACCAGTGACGGCAGTAACTTTGAATTAGCGGGCCTTGCCAGATTCATGCTTGGTAAAACTGGTCCTAAACCTTATATTGACGGCGGTCTGGGTGTTAATTTTTACAACTCTGATACTCTCGATTTTACAAAGCTAAGTATAATTATTGGAGGAGGAATCGAACTTGATAATGTAAGTTCATCTTTTACTCTTTTGTTTGACGGAAAATACAAACTCATAATAAATGATCCCGGGAATCTATCATGTTTTATTTTTACTGCGGGTATGAAATTCCCGTTTGAATAATTTAAATTCAGAAAAAATTTAATTGCGTAAAAGCCCGAACTTTTACGCATTTTTTTTTATTGTATGAAAAATCTTATCATCGATGTCGGGAACTCTGCAATAAAAATATGTACCGGAAATTCATTTTCATTAGCATTGCAGGATATCGTGAGTTGCCCTTATTCAAAAAAGGAATTTGAAAAGGAAGCGCGATTGTTTATCACAAATTATATAAAAGGAAAATCCTTCAGCAGAATAGGCATATCAGTATTAAATAAAGATAAGAAAGAATTTCTTAAAGATCTTTTTTCAAATATTACAAAAACCAAACCGGATTTTATAAGCAGGGATACAGATCTTCCATTTAAGATCAGGTATAAAGAAGGTCTTGGAAACGACAGAATATGCAGCATTGCCGGCGCATTGGGTACTTTAAACAAATCAAGCATTCTTGTTATTGACTTTGGAACCGCAACTACTTATACATTAATGGTAAACAAAATCCTTACAGGAGGAGTAATCTCTCCCGGTATAAATACTTCATTAAGATCATTGACATACAATACCGATCTTCCAGATATTTCATTGAAATTTCCCGTAAAAATTTTTACTAATAATACCAAAGATAATATCCGATCCGGGATTCTATATCAAACTTTGTTCGCTACAGAAGCATTCATTAAGGAATCACGTAAAAATCACCCCGGCATACTCGTTGCAGCTACCGGCGGTCTTTCAGATATCATTGCAAAAAAAACAGATCTGATTGATTGTACTGACAAGGATCTTGTTTTAAAAGGTATAAATTTTATTCTTCAAAGATGAAAATAATTACAAAGGAAATAATTATTTCAACTGAGGGGAATTGCGACATTGTCAACATCACTGAAAATGTCCAGGAAATTTTAAGAGCCGGTAAACTTAAAGAAGGCAATTGCTGTGTTTTTTCCATTGGCTCCACTGCATCTGTAACTACCATAGAATATGAACCCGGACTCATTAAAGACATTCCGAAGATCCTCGATAAACTGATCCCGGTTTATTCCAGATATAACCATAATGATACGTGGGGTGACAACAACGGGCATTCACACATAAGATCAGCGCTGATAGGCACTTCATTCAATGTACCTTTTATCAAAAATGAGCTTATACTCGGCACATGGCAGCAAATTGTTTTAATTGACTTTGATAACAGAAAGCGGCACAGAAGGATCATTGTTCAATTAACCGGAGAATAAGTAAATCATTTTGAAAACCAAAATTATTTTTTTTCTCATTATACTAGTTTCAGTTTTACTCAGAATTTATGGGATTGAAGATAAAAATCTCTGGTTCGATGAAGTATATTCCTGGAAATTATCCCGGTATAATTTAACCGATATTGTTTCTCTGACTTCAGGAGATATTCACCCTCCCCTCTTTTACATTTTATTGAAATTCTGGACGGGTATTTTTTCAGACAGCATAGTATCAATGAGAATGCTGAGTGCTTTCTTTGGAGTATTAAGCATACTGTTCTTATACAAATTATCAAAGATTTTTCTGAAAAATAATATTCAGATATTTTTTGTTGTTTTGATCTATATGGTTTCACCTCTGAATATTTTTTATTCACAGGAAGTCAGAATGCTGAACCTAAATTTATTTTTATGCCTGGGCTCAGTTTATTATTTCTTCAAATTTTCGGAAAATCAAAACTTTAAAACCGGTTCAATTTATGTTTTCTTTTCTGTTCTTGCAATTTATACTCATTACTTTGCATTACTGATCATTTTCTCACAACTGGTAATTGCAATTTCAAATTATTTTTTTAACGGAAAAGACAGAAAATCTTTATTCCGCAGTTTAAAATATTTATTCACAATATTTATTTTTTACATTCCCTGGATCAGTGTTTTTATAGGTCAGGTAACCAAAGGTCAGCCATGGCGGACCGAGCAATCTATCCGTCAGGTTGGAAAAAATCTGCTCGATTATTTTAAGGATATTTTTTTCAGCAGTTATTTTACATTCGAAAGCAATGCTTTAATGATATTTGCATCTATATTCAGCATTTTTATTTTACTGTTTCTGGTTTATTCTTTCATAAGAATTTTAAACGAAAGATCCTTTTTCAGCAGTAAAATCAACATGGTCCTGTTAATTTTCCTAATACCTTTAGCAATTGCTCTGATAATTTCATTCAGACAAAGCATAGTCTTATCTAGATACCTGAGTATAATTCTTCCATACCTGTTTATAGTTTTAGTGTATTTTATCTTTAAACAATTTAAACCTAAAGCTGCATACAGTCTTTGTATTTTTTTAATACTTGTAAGCTGTTACGGAACTTATATAAATTACAATAACAAATTCAAGAATAATGATTACCGTAAAATCATTTCATATCTGGAAAAAAATTACAGCGCAGGTGATGTAATCATCGCAGAGCCTCATTTCATGGGCTGGAGCATAGATTATTATGTGGAACACAATGAGACAAATATTAGAAAACCTGAAGTACTCGGATGGGATCTAAATATGCAGATAGATTCTTTAAAAAAACTGAACTATATAAATAATGTATGGGTTATCACAGACTATAGTTCTCTGGATAATACAAAATATGATTCGTTAAATAAACTGATGCAGGATCTTGATTTCACACAGAAACAGAAAAAATCATTTTATCTGATCCCTTCAAAAGTAAATGTTGAGTACTACACAAAATCACAATAAATTTTTCATTATATTGCTAATAAATTATGACAATTATATAATGTTACATTAAATTCTTTATCTTTATTTTTAACTCTAAATGTCTTAAATTTCACAAAAAAATCATACACTATATTTAAATTCATTTAAATGCTCCCATATTATAAGATACTCTTTAAGAGGCTCTATTCTTTAAGAAATACCCGGAAATTATTCATTCTTTCAATAACAACTCTTTCAATTCTAATAACTGCTTTTTATAATCCTTTAAATATTCAGGAAGATATTAATAATAAATATACCAATATCGGGAATATCGGATTAACAGTTACCAACTACGGTACTATAGGTAACGGCTTTTCCTCATTTCCGGAACAGCCTTCCTGCCAGTATCCGAAAGGTTCAGGTATAGAAAATCTTTTCATCGGAGGGATCTGGATAGGTGGTGTAAAAGACGGTTTAATAAGCGTATCCACTGCTGCGGTCGATGTTTCAACATCCAACAGGACTGCCGGATTTGAATTCACAAATGCTCCAAGCTCTACAATTCTTGAAAGGTCTTCACTTCAGACTTCGCCAAATTACAGACCCGATGCGATTTCACACCAGGATTTTGTTTGTCAGTTTTTTGATACCAATGTCACATATAACGGTACCGTTATTCAGGATCATATACCTGTTGGATACAAAGTACTTTTGGAAACATATTGTTATGATTTTAACTTTGCAAACAACTGGGTAATTCTAAATTATAAAATAGTCAATATCGGCTACAGAGGTTTAAATCAGCCAATTGACAGTATATATGTCGGAATGTGGTGTGACGGTGTTGTCAGGAATACCAACATTACTCCACCGGGCGGATCTTCTTTTTACAGTAAAGGCGCTGATGGTTATGACAGTACTTACAGAATGGCTTATGAATATGATTATGACGGTGACCCCGGTTTTACAGATACATATGTTGCTTTTAAATTACTTGGAGTTACTCCAAGACCTGCCAATGAGAACATAAATGACAAGACACACTTCACAATATGGCAGTTCAGAAATACAACCGATCCTTTATATTTTTCTCCTACGGTAGATAACAGTTCGGCTCCTGACGGCGCAGGCAAATACCAGAAATTACAGGGATATTTAAAGACAAATCCAAATGATTCTATCGATAATCCAACCGTGATTCCGTCCAGACTTGATGTATTAAGGCATACTCCGAGTAACAGATCAACACTTGTTTCTTATGGTCCGGTCAGAAATGAAAATAACAGCAGTTATTCTCTCCGATATATCGAAGATACTTTGAATGTTGTATTTGCTGTTGTGTGTGCTAAAAAGACAGGAAGTGATCCTACGACATGGGATTCAGCTTATCAGAGAAATGATCTTAATGTTGCAGCCAGCTGGGCGCAAAGCGCATATGATAACGGTTATAAACTTCCCTCCCCTCCAGATATTCCTGTTACAAAGACAGTAATAAAAGATAAGAATGTAACATTATACTGGTCAGCTAACGCTGAGAGATCAATAGATCCTATATCAAATCTTGAAGACTTTGAAGGTTACAGAATATACAGAACAAATCCGGGAACTGATCTTAGTCTTAATCAGGACCTGACAAGTTTATTAAATCTGGTCGGAGAATTTGACAGTACGCGTAATAATGTCAGCAATAATACGGGATTCAATTTTATAAAACTTGACCAGCCAAAATATTTTGAGGGTGATACAACTGCTTATTACTATACATTTGATTTTCCTAATCAGTTAAACGGATTTCAGTATGTTTATTCCGTAACGGCATTTGACAAAGGTGATATTTCACAGAATCTCGGTTCACTTGAAAGTTCTATTTTATCAAACGCGCAGAGAGTTATTGTAGGTACTCCGTCTAATGACGATCCGAATGCTGAAATTGGAGTATATCCAAATCCATACTATGGCAGTGCAGTATGGGATGGTAGCGGAAACAAACAGGAATTGTTAAGGAAAATTTATTTTTTTAATCTGCCTTCAAAATGTACTATCTCGATATGGTCTCTTTCAGGCGATCTTGTAGATCAGCTGTATCATGACGGTGCGACATATAACGGCGGAGACATAGAATGGTACAATACATACGCGGACGGAAGTCAGAAATTTGCCGGCGGTGAACACGCATGGGATCTTGTTACAAAAAGCGATCAGGCAATAGCTTCAGGACTTTATTTATTCACTGTCGAAGATCAGAATTCGGGTGAAGTGAAAAAGGGCAAATTTGTGATTGTAAAATAATCGGGTTTTTAAAAAATTTTTTTAATAAGTATAAACAAGCTCTTTTAGAATAAACAAAATAATTAAAACCAAAAATTTAAATCAAAAATAATCTTATAAATTAAAAAATGAAAAAGTTAAAATATTTACCAATTGTAATAATATCGGCATTTGTATTGTATGCTCTTGGATTCAGTATCATGGAAGGCGGATTTACCAACGTTACTTTGCAGGAAATACAATTCAAGCCTAGTGATTCTCTTGCGCTTGGAAGAGATAAATCAAATCTTCTGGATGATTCAGTTTCTTTTGTCGCCAGAGTCGTAGCACCGCCAAGAGTTTCACCAGCTAACAATGATTTCAGAACAATGATGAGAGGTTCAAACAGCTGGACATGTTATGTACAGGATACAGCTAACGGGGTGTTCGGAGGTATTGTAATCCGCCAGGGTTCCAGAGGACCGCAGACAGCCATAGATCTTCTTGATACAGGAGCCATTATAAGAGTTCAGGGTGTAATTCAGGAATTCGGTTCTACAGCAAGTAATAATTATGCCAATACGCTTACACAACTTGCTCTGGATACGGCAAATGGTTATACTGTATCCATTCTTGGAAATTCCCCAAAGAGACCTGATCCAAAACAGGTTCAAATTACTGATTTTGCCATCGGAGATTATCCAAATGGCGGAACTATCAATTATGTTGACGGAGAAAAATATGAAGGAATGTATGTCGAGATCAGAAATGTAACTACAGCTGCAGGGATCGGTAACAGACAGCCTTTCAGTATTGTAGATGAAAACGGAAACAGAATGTATATGAGAGATTTCTCTAACTGGTTCTCGGCTTCACCGTCAGGTGATACCTTAAGACCATGGACAGCTCCATCTATCGGAACATTTGTAAATTCCATCAGAGGAGTTATTATCAATGCTAATAATGAGGGTGCATTCGGAACACAACTTCCTTATGTGATCGTACCGATCTATCCTAACGATCTCAGTCTTGGAAATGCAACTCCGATTCTTTCCAGTCCAATAAGAAATCCGGGAGTTCCTACTCCGTCAGACAGTGTAACCGTAACAGTTACGGCTACTGATCCGGGTGATTCACCTGTGACTATTCAGAACATGTCTGTATTATACAGATTCAACGGAGGAGCATTCACAAGTAAAAACATGGATCTTGTCGCTGGAAATATTTATTCTACAAAAATGCCTCCGGCTTCACTTGGAACAACAGTTGAATATTTTATCCGCGCAGAAGATAATCAGAACGGAATAAAATTATTACCTTCCGATACTTCAAGATCAAAACTTTTTTATATTGTAAGAACAAACGATTCGATGAGTATTCAGGATGTTCAGTACTGCCCGAATAACGGAGGAAGATCAGCTTATGAAGGTTATGATGTAAGAGGTCTTGAAGGAATTGTAACTGCTGACACATCTGATATTCCGGGAATCAACTTTACGAGTTCTGCCGGAAACCAGACATCTCCAAGAAGAGTATACATCCAAAACGGAACCGGTGAATACAGCGGAATTTGGGTAGCAGGCGGACCAACAGATGCATTGCGTAAAGGTGATAAAGTAAGAGTAAAAGGAACCGTTGAAGAAAATTTCGGATGTACAAGAATTAACATTGTCACTCCTTCCAATATTGTATTGATCTCCTCAGGAAACACTCAGCCGCCGGCTGAAATTCTGAGCACAGGGCAGATCCCGAATTCAGCACAGGATGGTGACATAGAAGTGGAAAAATGGGAAAGTGTTTACATAAGATTTAATACCGAAGTTGATATCAATTGTATCAATGCCGGTACCGGAATCTCATGTACAACTTCCGAACCACTCATTGATACAGTTTTCAGAAGAAATTACGGCGAGATACTTGTTGCAGACGGATCAGAAATCGATGCAAGAATTGAGCTTCAGGATGGAAATCATAATTATTCAAATAACTGGGACGGTCAGGGAAGTGTATCTCCTAACATACTTCTTACCAAAAATGACAAGATCTCTTATATAGAAGGTATTTTGTATTTTTCATTCAGTAATTATAAACTGACACCCAGAAAGAATGTTGATTTCGGAACAGTTACTCCGGTCGGAATTTCAAGTAATGGAATTGAATTAGTGAATGATTATGCTTTAATGCAGAATTATCCAAATCCTTTTAATCCGTCCACCAAGATCAACTTTAATATTCCTGTTTCCGGAAATGTAACTCTTAAGATTTATGATATGATCGGAAGAGAAGTCTCTCAGCTTGTTAACAGCTTTGTTGCAGCAGGAAGTTATTCAGTTAATTTTGACGGAAGTAATTTATCAAGCGGTATTTATTTCTATAAGATTGAAGCAAATAATGCATCAGGAAAAAATTTCGTAAGCACCAAGAGAATGGTTCTTGTAAAATAAAATTTAATAACATACTCAGGGGAATTAATAATTGCCCCTGAGCATGTTTGTTTTTAAAGTTTCTGAATGTTAAAACATACTGATATTCGATTAATAATAACAAATCAGATCAGTAAACTACTTTTCATTTGAGTTTATTTAACTTCATTTAATTAGTTTTCGAATTCAGGAATAAGATAATATAAACATCCCCGGTAATTGTAACCGTAGTTAATAATAATACGGAATTAGATTTGATATAAAGTTTACAAGGATTAATATGTTCTTTTAAAATTCATATAATCCGGTTTTCACATTTTTAAAATCAATGTTTTAATAAAATTCATTTAAGTAGCAGAATATATTTATTGTAAAATGATTTACTATACTAATTTTCTGTTTCTTATAAAATAATACATGATCAGAGCATTATTACTTATTATAATCACAACAGCGGGAATTTATTTTTATTCCTGCAGCGACCCCACAAGCGGCAATGTCGAAAATCTACCGCCTGATACATATCTTTCTTTGTTTCCCGACAGCACTATAGCCCCGGGATCAACTCTAAAAAGAATCAACTGGTGGGGAGACGATCCTGACGGTTTGATCAGAGGTTTTTTTATTTCATTTGATTCAGTTAGCTGGGGTTATACTACAAAAAATGACAGCACTTTTTTGCTTTCGATAACCGGAAATGACAGTACATTCAGATTTTTTGTCGCTGCAGTTGATGATGAAGGTTTAATTGACCCTACACCGGCTACAAATTTATACCCTGTGCTGAATACACCTCCTTCAGTTACCTTTAATCAGGGAACCGAGCTGCCTGATACGACTTTTCCAATAGCTTCATTCAGATGGACAGGTACTGATCCGGACGGAAATGAAACGATCAGATATTATCAGTATTCAATGAATGATACGCTTAATTTCAGAAGGATATCAGGTACAACAAGTCTCCTTACACTTACTCAGGATAGCGGACTGGTTATAAATTCAGAAAATATATTTTATTTAAGAGCAGAAGATAATGCGGGAGCCCTGAGTCCTATTATAAGAATGCCGGATACTTCGGCTACCTGGTATGTAAGGCCAAACACTTCAAAGATACTGATGATCAGGGATCTGCCGGCCAATGATCTTCCAATTGCAACTCCTTATTTTGAAAATGCCTTTGATACAATTCATTATGACATATTTGATATCAAGTCAAATAACGGATCTTTAATACCAAATATAATTAATCCGATGTTTATTGAGACATTGAAATTATATGATATTGTATTCTGGACAGGAGGGAATAATTCTGTTTCTTCAGCGGCAAATTTTGATCTTGCAAGACAGTCTCTTCCCTTTTACATACAAAGCGGCGGCAAAGTATTTTTTGCATCAGGTTTTCAGGGAGTTAATACACAGATCGAACCCGGATATATTAACTTTGCACCGATAGACAGTGTCACAAGTTGTTCAATTCCATTTGTTAATACAAATCTTATAAACTCGGATATGAGTTATCCGGTGATAGGATCCAGCTCATTTGTTTTAGGGCTGAAAGGATTAATGGTTTCTACGGCGACTGTCATATACAAACTTTATTCAAATTCAGGCTGCTTTGATACAATTAATGTGGGGATAAAAGATCTGCCTCCGCCCAGCAGTCCGAAAGTCATCTATTTTGCAATACCAATTTATTCTTATAATAATGATCCCGTTGCATCAAAGGAGTTATTCAGAGAGATATTTATAAATGAGTTTGGATATTAGATTCAAACATTCTTAGATCCGTTTCATAAAGATTAGCAATAATCATTATTCATTATTTGTTATTTTAAAATGGTTTTACTGATCATTCAAATTTTTAACGAACTGAAAAATATACATTAAATTATGATAAACGGTCAGAGCAATTACAGCCCAGAATTCTTTATATTAAAAGTTTAAGATATATGAAAAAAATTTTTACTGCATTATTATTTCTGATATTATTTAATTCAGCTAATCTTTATTCTCAGGATAATTTCGGATCTATAAGCGGGATCGTAACAGATTCCTCCGGGATACCACTTGACGGTGTAATACTTAAACTGGTAGGAACTTATCTTGGAGCAATTTCCGATATTGAAGGATCTTACAATATACAGGAAATAGAGCCTGGAAATTACACTCTGAGAGTTGAAACAGAAGGATTTAAAACTGTAGAATATACAGATCTGAACATAGCAGCAAAACAGGAAAAGAAATTTAACATTATTTTAAAATCCACGTCGTTTACTGTTGATCAGGAAATAGAAGTCGTAGGTGACAGACCGTTAATGGATATCGAACAGACCAGCAGTAATCACATTGTCACGAGCGATGACATCAGTAAATCCATTGTATCAAATGTTACTGATATTGTAACCCAGCAGGCAGGTGTTGTTCAGGATGACAACGAGATACATATCAGAGGGGGAAGGAATTATGAGAATTCATATCTGATAGACGGAGTATCCGTGCAGGATCCTTTATCCGGAACCGGTTACGGATTGCAGCTGTCAGCAAATTCTCTTGAAGAAGTGGAAGTTATTACAGGAGGTTATAATGCAGAATATGGCCAGGCAACAAGCGGTGTTGTGAATGTAAGAACCAAGGAAGGTAAATATGATAACGTTAATTTTTATATGTCTTATCTCAGAGATAATTTCGGAACGGGAAAGAATTCAGGAACAAGTTTTAATACCGATGTAGTTGAAATGAATCTAAGCGGACCCGAACCTATCACAAAGTATTTACTGAATGCGCTTAACATTAAAACTCCGGGAGAAATAACTTTATTCGGTAGTTTTTTCATGGGATTATCTGACGGTTTTTATGTAAATGAAGGCGGGCAGAAAGCCAGTCAGGTTTACTCTTCTACTTTTGGCGGAACGAAATTTGCTCCGAGACAGGATAATGCCTGGTACTGGCTTGGAAAATTAACTTGGCGGATGAATGAGACCATGAAACTTGCTTATTCATATAATCAGTCTGTCTCTATCAATCAGAATTCATCTACGCTTCAGACAAATCTTGAATATCAGGAACCTTCACCGGGATATCAGTATGATTTTCAATACATTTTAGATAACGCACTTACATACACTCAAAACAGTAATTTTAATACAATTAACTGGAGTCAGACCACCAGTCCTAAAAGTTTTTATGAAATAAAACTGAACAAATTCTTTACTACCTTAAGAGTTGATGCCAATGGAAAAAACTGGGATGAATATCAGGAACCGATAGATGTAACGCGACCTCCGTTTCAGTATTATTATATAGACAGTTTAAGAACAGGACTGATTCCCGGAGACGGATTTTATGATGTAGGAAATCCTCCAACATGGCATGACCATTATGTGGAGGAATATTCTGGAAGGATAGATTACGTTTATAACTTCAGTCCGAAGAACAGGCTGAAAGCCGGAATAGAAGCAAGTTTTCAGAACATGCAGCTTATAGATATTTATCAGCCCTGGATTGAGCCGCTTGGATTAAATAATGATTTCTATCAGGTATATCCTGCATTTGGAAATATTTACGGGCAGCAGAGTCTGACTTTTAAAGGAATGATCCTGAATTACGGATTGAGACTTGATTACTGGTTCCCCGGAAAGTATGTGGATGATGCAGTTGCAAATCCGGATGTAACCACAATACCTGACAGGACAAGGGAACAATATTATGAAGATACTTACAATATATTCGGTCAGAGAGCGAAACTTAATTTCTCGCCAAGAATAGGTATTTCTCACCCGGTCACAAATAATCAAACCTTGTTTTTCTCATACGGACATTTTTCCAAAAGACCAAAACCGCAGTTCGTTTATGCCAAGCTTACTCCGGAATCTGCCCAGTCAACATTTCAGAAATTCGGAAATCCAAATCTGAATCCTGAAACAACAGTAGCTTATGAACTGGGTATCAGAAATCAATTCACCAATGATGATGTATTTACGGTGACTGCTTATTATAAGAACATTTATGATTATGTAGCCACAAGATCCATAAGAATTAACAGCGGACGTCTTATCGGACAATCTTTTATTACTTACTTTAATCAGGATTATGCAAGATTAAGGGGTGTTGAGATCGAATATAAGAAAAGAATAAGTGACTGGTTCAACGGTAAATTCAATTTCACTTATGCAATTGCAACGGGTAAGAGCTCAACTTCGGATCTGGGTTATTTAGTTGCCTCTACAGGAGCTTCTGAGACTTTGAATGAAATATATCTCTCATGGGATAAGCCTTTTCAGGCAAGCGCGAATTTATACTTCAACATAACAAAAGGTAAAGGCTTGTTTGGTTTCGGAAGAAATATACTCGATGATCTGAGCATTAAATCAAGGATATTTTTTCAATCAGGAAAAAGATATACACCTCAGACTCAGGTCGGAACTTTACCAAACGGCAGACCTGAATACAGATCTGATCTTGATAATATAAACGGCGCTATAGGTTCAGACTGGTTCTGGGTTGACCTGGATATTGACAAATACTTCTATGTAAATTCTCTGGAATTTGTTGTTAATCTGTCAATAGATAACTTATTCAATAATCTTAATTCAACAATTATCAATCCTGTAACTGGTACAGCTTATCAGTACGGAGACCCGACACCAAATTATATAAATGATCCATTGTATCCGGATCTCCAGGCTCCGATCACGCCATATCCTTATAATCCGTCAAGATATCTTGCACCGACGAATATTAAGTTTGGATTATCAATTAAATATTAAGGATTAAAAATTTTAAAACAATTTTATAATTATAAACAGGTTTACTGGATCAAATGATTTTTAATAACAGAAATAATTTAAACAAAATCAGGAAAATACTTTTTAGTATGGTGGTAATTCTGATGTTCAATTCCGGGATATCATTCGCCCAGCTGTTTCCCAATCTGGGAGGCCAGCGATCCGGTACCACTTCGTTGCAGTTTCTAAAGATAGGAACTTCAGCAAGGGCTACAGGAATGGCCGAATCTTTTGTAGCTGTTTCAGATGACATAACATCTCTTTACTGGAATCCTGCAGGGCTTGTGTCTTTTAAAGAAAACGGAATTACAGCATCATACACACAATGGTTTGTTGATACGAAATTAATGAACTTCGGGGCAGTATATCATCTTGATGCCAACAATGCTCTAGGGATAAATGTAACTTCACTCAGCACGGAAGACATGAAAGTTACCACGGAATATCAGCCAAACGGAACGGGTGCATATTTCAGATTTTCAGATCTTTCCTTCGGACTTTCTTATGCCAGACAAATGACTGAGCAGTTTTCGTTCGGTGCCACTATAAAATATGTAAATGAAAATCTTGGTGAACTTCAGATGGAAGGTGTACTTGGTGATCTCGCTACATTTTACAGAACCGGTCTCGGGACTTCAAGATTTGCAATCATGATCTCAAATTTCGGCGGGCAGATCAGTCCTGTCGGCCAGGTAACTCTTGTAAATGGTTCGACAGCATCTTCATTCCAGAAGTTTCCGCCGCCGACAAATTTCCAGCTTGGATTTGCAATGGAGCCCTGGATGAATAAAGAAAATCGCCTGACTACTTCTATTCAGCTTAACAGTCCGACCGATAATGCCGAGAATCTTGCATTCGGCGTAGAGTATGCTTATAAGAATTTTCTGTTTTTCAGAGGCGGTTTTAAAGTCAATGTCGATGATGAAAATTTTTCAGGCGGTTTAGGTTTCAATGTGCCGATATCATTTGCATATGCGCAGTTTGACTATTCACTTTCAAATTACAGCCAGCTCGGCTTAGCTCAGAGATTGACGGTAAATGTCTTATTTCCGAATAAATAGAAAATAACTTTATGAAATATATTATAATACTTTTTACTATATCTTTATTCACACTATCCTCCTGCACGGATAAAACGGATTTATCTCAGTTCCCTCTTACGGGTGAAGGCGGAGTTCCGTCACTGGACAGTGCGACTTATGTTCAGCAGGAACCAATATGGACAGGATACAATGAACCGAGAGCAATACTTCTTGGAAGGGAACCTTTAGTATATATTGCTGACACTAAAAATGACCGTATCGTTCAGCTTGATCTTTCAGGTGCTGAAATTGGAAGCCTCGGAATAAGACGTCCTGTAGCTATTGCCCAGGATTATAATTATGATCTGCTGGTAATCGGCGATTCAATACTGCCAATTACAAATGACACAATAAACTTTTTATACAGGATAAAACTTGTGCCGGTAAACGGATTTTTATCACAGGCTTCACTTATACCATTAATGGGTAGTAACTACCCTACACCTCTGACAAGTAATAAAAGAAAATTTTCAGGGGTTGGAGTTTTTGCGGATAACGGATATATTCTGACAAGACGTGGTCCTGATAATACAAGTTCTCTAGATCCTGACAATGCTTTGCTTAAAGTGTATGGTGTGGATTCTGTTACCTCGGTGACATCACTGAGCGGATTTCAGGTTACAGGCAACGGAGTATATTCAATTGACATGATGTCTGCGATCACGACATTTAATAATGAGTTAACTGATTTTATAATTACCAGAAATTCCGAAGGATTTGGTTTTAAAGTTCTATGGTTTGTCTATGATCAGTTGAAAGGCACTTATAATCCGAAATTTGTTCCATCAGAAAATGTTGATATTTTAAGTGTACAGATAGGTACACCGGTAGGCATTACAGTTGATAATAATAAGAACATATATGTAGTAGATGATTCTAAAGACTCTCTCTATAAATATACCAGTCTTGGTAAACTAAAAAGCGAATCATTCGGCGGACCCGGTTCCGGTACAAAGCAGCTCAACATGCCTGCCGGAGTCTCATTTTTTGACAAGGTTCTGTACATAGCTGATACCGGAAATAACAGAATTGTCAGATACAAATTATCCACGGATTTAAATTAAATTGGCAAAGAAACAAAATAAATCTGTCCGGAAAAATTCCGCTTCAGAAGTAAAAAATGATTTAAAAGACAATCCGCTTTATAACTATGGATTGGTCATTCTTTTTTTTGTATTTCTGATCCTTCTTACGAGTTTTAAGATCACAGGCGATGATGATGTTTTCTGGCACCTGGCGACAGGCAGATATATAGTAGAGACTCATCATGTTCCGTCAACAGATATTTTTGGTTTTGTAACAGAAGGTCAGGAGTGGATGCCTTTTGAATGGGGCTGGGATGTAATCACTTATGGTTTGTATAATATCGGAGGATACAATGCCATACTTATTTTCAGGACATTGATCTTTGTGCTAATATTTTTATTGTTCTTTCTAATACTCCGGAAATTCAAAGTAAGTCATACACTGATATTCTTTTTCCTTACATTGCTTGCCTTTGGAATTATTGACAGGCTCACTCCCCGTCCTCATATTATGTCCCTGTTGTTCTTTGTTATTCTCCTGTACATAATTATTGAATACAGATATTTTAAAAGGGAAAATTATAAGATCCTTTTTTTCATTCCATTGATATTTCTGCTATGGGCAAATATTCATATGGGAATAATTGCCGGGATCTTTCTGATGGGAGTATATGTGTTATCGGAAATATTGATATTTCTCTATCCGGCAAAATTTTCCGGAAAAGAAATTCCGTCTCTTACAAAATCCGGGCTTTACAGGCTGATCATTATTTTTGTGATTTCAATTCTTGTTATGTTCATAAATCCTAATACTTATGCTACTTACATATACGCTTATGATCATACCAAAATGAAACTGCTCGAGACCATTAATGAATGGAGGTCTCCTTTTGATGAAATGTTTGGAGGTGGATTTGTCACAACCATATACAAAGTTTTTCTGTTCGGAGGAATTGTTATACTGTATTATGCCGTAAAGACCAGAGATCTGTTTGCAGCATTGGTTTTTATATCTTTTGCTGTGTATTCAGTCAGAGCAGTCAGATTCACGGTTGATTATCTCATCATAATAACAATATTCCTTACGGTATCAGTAAGTTATATAATTACTAGCTCGAAAAATGAAGGTCTGAAAAGATTCTTCACTACCAATCCCGTTCCGAAAGTAGCACTGGAGATAATTTTACTGTTCTTTATAATAAATCTTCCAAATGACAAGCTTTACATGGATCATTTAAAATATTACAGAGTATCCGGTTTCGGAATCAATTCTGATTTCATACCGGTCCAGATGTTTGACTTCATGAAGGAGAACAGGATACCGGAGACAGGTCAGAGACCGCTCAATCATTTTGGAAGCGGAGGTTATCTTGTCTGGAATTTTCCGGGAAGTAAGAATTTTATTGACAGCAGAAATCTAAATGATGAGATATTCAGTGAATACAACACACTGATGGCAATGAGACCGGGATTTGAGAATAAGCTAAAGAGTTATGACATAGATTATTCTTTATATCTTGCACCTGATCTTGTAAGAGCGCCGGCTGAGATGCAGCAGTCAATCATATCATATTACAGCAAGCATCCGGATGAATGGAAACTGGTATTCTGGGATGATAAATCTTTTTTATATGTTAAGAATCTGCCCAGGTTTGAAGATGTCATAGATAAGTATGAATATAAATATGTAACACCTTACAATTTTTTATATCAGAAAAATGTTCTTGAAAATGCGGTAAAGGAAGATCCTGTCCGATTGAAGGAGGAGATAGGCAGAAAATTATCAGAAGATCCGGATGGTCTGATAATAAATTCAATTAACAGTACTTACTCAAACAGATTAAAATAATTTTTTTAATTAACTAAAATATATCATGAAAAAAATAATTTTCACAATTTGCATGATGATGATAGGACTCATTTCTCAGGCACAGGTTGTACCTATTTCATCAATCACAATAAATAATTCACAGGGTATTCCAATTGATACAGGAGCATTTAAAACAGTCACCGGAATTGTAACCGCTGGCAACCAGTTCGGAGGTCCGGCTTATATGATGGATGCGACAGGCGGAATAGCTGTTTACTATATTGATTTCTCGACTGCAGTTTCTATCGGAGACAGCGTGATAGTAACTGCTAAACTCAGCCAGTTTAACGGACTTACAGAGCTTGTGTTTTCTGAAGTCGGAGGAACTCCTTCATTTTCTATTATAAGCAGCGGTCATCCTGTTCCATCACCAGAAGTTATTACACTTCAGCAGTTGAATACACAGACCTGGAACGGGCATGAAGAATATGAAGGAAGTCTAATCAGAATAAACGGACTTACAATTTCAGGTACGGGAACTTTCCAGGCTAACACCAATTATACCGTGACTGATGCTTCAGGCACGGGGGAATTAAGAATTGATAACAATACTAATCTTGTGGGAACGGCAATACCATCGGGACCATTTGACTGCATTGCAGAAGCGGCTCAGTTTATATTCAGTCCGCCATACAGCTCAGGATACCAGTTTCTGCCGAGATTCACTGCTGATATAATCCAAAGCGGAGGACCTGTTATATTAGTCCCTCCGACAGAATCAAACATAGCTTCTTCCACTATTACGATATCATGGACTACACAAACTGCAGGAGACAGTAAATTAAGATATTTTCTTTCAGATTCGCTTAATCAGCCAATAGTCTTTACTGATTCCATGTATAATGCAAATCCTACCACCGAACATAGTTTTAATTTAACCGGTCTTCAGCCTGGTAAAATATATTATGCCGTTGGATCATCAACAAGCGGGTTAGGAACAAGTAACAGTTCTCCAAAATATTTTTCAACCTCATCAGATCCTGCTTCTACAGGCAGAACCGAAGTTTATTTTAACAAACCGGTGGATAACTCTTTTGCAATGCCGGGAAATAATGCTGTTGGAAATGTTGATTTCAAGGTAAGACTGGGAGAAAGAATAGATTCTGCCGCAAGATCAATTGATATTGCTATTTATTCATTCAATGAAATTACTCAGCTGCGGGATAAACTGATCAGTGCGCTTGTCAGAGGAGTAAAGATAAGAATGGTGTATGATCACCGGGACGGAAATACTCAACAGCTTGTGGAAGATCTCAGGAATGCTGGAATATTGGTACAGCAAAGACCAATCAGCTCCAATATCATGCACAACAAATTTTTCATATTTGATGCAAGAGACAATGTTTCATATTCAGATGACTGGTTATGGACAGGTTCCGCTAACATTACAAACGAGCAGTTTTATGCAGATGCTCAGAATGTCATTTTCATTCAGGATCAGGCGCTTTGCAATACCTATACCAGAGAATTTGAGGAAATGTGGGGATCACACAATAATATTAATAATCCATCCAATGCAAAATTCGGATCCAACAAAAGTGACAATACTCCTCATAAGTTTGTAATAAACGGTAAAAATGTTGAGTGTTATTTTTCACCAAGTGACAATACCTCTACAAAGATCGAAAATATGATCGCGGATTATACTGACAAATCTATTTACTTCTGCGCATTTGCTTTCACCAGATTCAATATTGCCAATAAAATGAAAGCGGAATTCAATCCGCCGGATAAAATGGTAAGAGGAGTTTTTGATGATAATAATGGCACAGATCCTTCAAGTGTTTATCCTGAAATGAAAGGTATTGGAGGCAGCAGTCCATGGAATCCTCCGGCACCTGTTTATCTGGACGGCCAAACCGGTTTACTGCACAGTAAATACATTCTTATAGATGCTGATCTGCCTTCAAGCAATCCGATTGTTCAGACCGGTTCAATGAATTATTCTACAGCAGCTACAACAGGTAACGATGAGAATATTTTACTGATTTATGATTCACTCATTGCAAATATCTATCTTCAGGATTTCGCGAAAAGATATTCTGAAGCCGGCGGAACCATTGGAGTCGAACAGATCTCAAATCTTGTACCTTCTGAATATGTACTGGATCAGAATTATCCGAATCCATTCAATCCGAAGACAGTCATAAATTATTCGATTCCAAAGTCGGAAAAAGTTTCTTTGAAAATATTTGATGCTTTGGGTAGAGAAGTTATGACACTTGTTAACGATATACAAACAAGCGGAACTTATAAAGTCACATTTGATGCAACGGCTCTCAGCAGCGGAATATATTTTTATACACTGACCACAAGTGAATTTATTCAGACAAAGAGAATGATGCTCATCAAGTAAACTTTTTCTTAAGTGTTAATATTTAAAGCCGCAGGATCAGATATCTGCGGCTTTTTTATTTTAAATCTTTTTGAGGTTATTATACGTAACTTTCTTTATATATTCGAACATAATTTATCTTTTGTAGCATTTTTTACATAAAATTAGTATTTTTAAATTAATTATTTTTATAAATCAGAAACGAATATTTATGGTAGAATGTTCTACTTTTTAACTCCAAAACAAAAAACGGGTATTTATGAAAACAAGAAGCATTTCCCTCATAATATTTTTAGCATTATTAACCGGAATATTATTCACAAGTAAAAACTCTCAATCACAATCAGCGGCAGTATTTGGACAAAACAAAGTTCAATATAAAACTTTTCACTGGAAATATCTGAAGACAAAACATTTTGATGTATATTTTTACCAGGGCGGCAGAAAGCTTGCGGAGTTTGCTGCTCATGTGGCAGAAAAATCATTAAAAAATCTTTCTGAAAATTTAGATTATAATATCAGCAACAGAATTCCATTTGTTGTATTCAATTCTCATAATGACTTCCAGCAAAATAATGTAATTGATGAATATTTGCCGGAAGGTGTTGGGGGTGTCACAGAATTATTCAAAAACCGGATAAATGTTCCCTTCGAAGGTGATTATGAAAAATTCAGACATGTGATTCATCATGAGCTATTACATGCATTCATGAATGATATGTTTTACGGAGGCACACTTCAGAATATCGTTTCGAGAAATATTTCACTCTCCTTCCCTCTCTGGTATACAGAAGGCATGGCAGAAGTTCAGAGTTTGTACGGTCTGGATAAGCAAACGGATATGTTCATGAGGGATGCAATTATTAATAATAACGTCCCTCCTCTTGATTACATCGGTGGATATTTTGCATACCGGGGCGGACAGAGTTTTTTTGCATATCTTATAGATACTTATGGAGAGGAGAAACTAGGTGTACTTATGAATAACATAAAAGCTTATAATGACGTCGATGTAGGATTCAAAGAGACTTATAAAATTTCTCTGGAGCAGCTTGGAGAGAACTGGCTGCTTTATCTTAAAAAAACCTACTGGCCGGATCTTAAAGCAAGAGAATTGGTAAAGGATTTTGCGACACAACTCACATTCCATGACAGAGACGGCGGTTCCTATAATGTAGCCCCTGTTATTTCTCCCGACGGGGAAAAATTCGCATTTATATCAAATCAGGATGATCAGTTTGATGTATTTATCGCGAAGACAAAGAATGGAGAAATCATTGATGAAGTAGTATCCGGTAATACTTCATCCGATTTTGAAGAACTGCACATCCTTACTCCTGGACTAAGCTGGTCACCGGACGGTAAAAAAATTGCTTTAAGCGCTAAGGCAGGTGACAAGGATGTAATATATATTATTGACATCAAAACAGAAGAAAGAAAAACCCTTCCATTAAGTTTTGACATGATCAGTTATCTTAACTGGTCGCCTGTGGGAAATAAAATCGCATTTATAGGCAGCAGAAATGAGGAATCAAATCTTTTCACATACGACCTGTATAACAAAAAACTTGAAATGTTAACCGATGATATTTTTTCTGATTCAAATCCTACCTGGGCTCTGGACGGGAAAAGCATATTTTTTACTTCCGACCGCGGAGATTATACTGATCAGAATAATATGCCTAATGATATAAAAATGTGGGAGTATGATTTCAGTAATACTGACTATTACCGGATTGATATCGCAACAAGAGATATTGACAGATTAAGCAATACAAAAAATTCGAAAGAAAGTTTTGGTCAGATAAGCCCGGACGGAAAAAAAGTACTTTATGTTTCTGATAAAAACGGGATCAGCAATATTTATTTAAGAGAACGGGATTCTGCAGGAAACATAATTGACAGACCTATTACAAATTCACTTAGTCCGGTAGAACAGATCTCTATGTCAAGAGATGGTAAAAAACTATTATTCGTATCTCTGAACAAGGGCGGTTATGATATATTCATGCTTGAAAATCCTCTGGAGAGGGATCTTGGAGTTATGGAGCTTGAGCCTACTGAGTTTGCTTTAAAGATGGATGATTATTCGGAAAAAATGGGAAGGGAAATATATTCCAAAAATGGCGAATCCGGGGATTCATTTCAGGAGGATAGTCTTAAAATAATGAGTTCTGATTCAGGTTCACTGGCAATTTCAGATTCATTAGCAGTAACGGATTCATCTGAAACCAATGTATTGAGTGAAACAACGGTGCAGGGTAATATTACTGATGAAACCACCCTTGCTGAAAATGCGGTAATAGAAAATGATTCAATTGTCAGTGAATCTCAAACTGAGACTTCTGAGATCATGAAGGAGGAAAGCGATTCAGTTCAGCTTTATGGTGAGGATGTTAAAATTAGTTTTGAGGATATTGAAAGTAAAAGCAAAGCTGTCAACAATACAAAGGACAGTATGTATTCACTAAATCAGAATTTTAAGATTGAAGGAAATCAAAATCCTGACGGTACATATAAAGTAAAGGATTATAAAATTAAGTTTACCCCTGATCTTGTATTCGGAAATGCAAGTTATGCTTCTTTTTATGGAGTGCAGGGTATAGCTCAGATCGCTCTGAGCGATATGCTGGGAGATCACAGGATATACATACAGACTTCTCTAGTAATTGATCTTAAGAACAGTGATTATGCTGTTGCTTATTATAATCTTGCCAACAGGATCGATTACGGATTTCAGTTATATCATACTGCCAGATTCATTACGTACGGTAATGGATTTTATAATTTTTTATACCGATACAGAACATTCGGCGGAAGTGTAATTGGCGCGTATCCTATCTCAAGATTTAACAGAATTGATGCCAGTCTTGGATTGCAGAATATTTCCCGTGAGAATCTTGATATAGCTACAGAACCAACAACCTCAAAGACTATTCTGATACCATCTCTGAGTTATGTTCATGACAATACATCGTACGGACCTTATTTTAATTTTCCTGTATCAGGAACAAGATATAATGTTACAGTAATGGGATCTCCTAAATTTGGTTCTGAGGGAATAGGATTTACTTCTGTGCTCGGTGATTTCAGAAGTTATTTTAAACTCTCTGACGATTATACTTTTGCTGGTAGATTTTCCGGCGGAATCAGTTTTGGCGCAAACCCAATGCAATTCTTTATCGGAGGAACAGATAACTGGATAAACTATGAATATGCAAATTATAATCTTCCGGTTTCTAGTATTGAAGATTATGCTTTTCTTTCGCCCGGACTTCCATTAAGAGGATTTGATTATGATCAGTTGTCAGGTTCAAAATATTACATAATGAATCTTGAAATGAGATTTCCATTATTCAAATATCTTATCTTCGGAGCCTTGCCTCTTGGATTTGCAAACATTGAGGGAGTTACATTCCTTGATATGGGAACAGCTTTTAATGATTTCAATGAAGTTAATCTTTTCAGAAATGTGAACGGATCTTCACAGACCAAAGATCTTTTGGTGGGAACAGGTCTTGGTGCAAGAGCAAATTTATTTGGTTTCCCGTTTAAGTTTGATGTTGCGTGGAGATATGATCTGGATAAATTTTCCAGTCCTAAATATTATATTTCTCTGGGATACGATTTCTAGGAATGATTTTAATTCGGATAAAAAAAAACCCATAAAACATATTTTATGGGTTTTTTTATTTCTATATAAAATTTGATTTGTTATTCTGTAACTTTATTTTCATCCGGAGTGACAACTTCTGATTCATCTTTATTTTCAACTGCTTCAGCTTCTTCTTTTGTTTCTGAAATATTCTCATCATTGGATTCTGCAACAGCTTCAGATTTTAGCTCATCAGATTTAACTTCTGCTGTTTCTTCAGATGCGGAATTTTCTTTAACTACATTAACTTTAATCAATGCAACCACTGAATGCTGAAGTTTAACTTCAACTTCATGTTCTCCCAATGATTTTATAGCTTCTTTAAGAATTATTTTTTTTCTGTCAAGATTCTCAAATCCTTTTTCAACCAGTCTGTCAAAAATCATCTGCGATGTGACCGATCCAAAGATCTTATCTTCTTCACCGGTTTTCATTTCAAAAGTGATCACATTACTGGAAAGAGCTGAAGAAATTTTCTGAGCTTCATCTACAAGTTTTTGTACTTTTTTAGCTCTCTGTTTTTTTATTTCTTCAAAACTTTTTAAGTTTGATTCATTAGCAATAGTAGCATAGCCTTTAGGAATTAAATAATTTCTGGCATAACCGTTCTTTACATTAAGGATCTGACCTTCATCACCGAGAATTTCATGTTCTTTTTTTAAAATAATTTTCATGTTACTTTTATGTTTATAAATAAATTAGGGTGGAAAATTTATTACCACCCCGGCATTAATAAAATAAGATTAATTAATTAGAATCACTTCCCTTGATGAGATCTGAATCTTCAGGAGAAAGCAAAGCGTCAAAAGATTCATCAGAAAATGTATCAAGATCATCTTCCTTTTCATTGTCAGAATCCACAGAAGAACCTTTTTTGTTCAGGAACTGAATTCTTCTTGCTTTAATTTCAACAATAGTTCTGTTTGTACCGTCATCAGTTTTAAAAGTTCTGCTTTGCAGCTCACCATCTACAAGCACAGCATTACCTTTTTTTAGTCTGTCCTTGCAGCTGTCTGCTAGTCTGTTCCATGCGACAATACCAACATAGCACACATCTTCTTTCCATTCTTCATTTTTATCTTTAAATCTTCTGTTGCTGGCAATAGAAAAATTTACAACCGGAGTTCCGGATGTTGTTTGTCTGAAGATTGGATCTTTTGTTAAATTTCCTGCTATTACAACTGAATTTAATTCGGGCATCTTGTAATCAGCCATGTTTTTCCTCCGGGATTAATGAATATATTTTGTTTTTTAAATTATTGTTTAATTTTCTACGGGTTCAGAAACTTTAGAAGTCTCTTCCTCAGCAGCCTTTAAAGATTCCTGTTTCAATTTTTCTTCTTCATATTTTGACTGCAGAATAGCTTTATTCTTAAAATGCTCTTCTTTTTCTCTTTTAGTGATTGAAGTAATGAGAATTGTAAGGTGTCTTAAAATATTTTCATCAAGTACATATGCCCTTTCAATTTTCTTCAGGCTGTCAGCCGGAGCTGAAATTTCAAAACACACATAATATCCGTTTGATCTTTTATTGATCTGGTAAGCAAGTTTTTTTCTGCCTATCCTGTCAATATTATTTATAACAACATCATTCTTTTTAAGAAGATCTTCTGTTTTCTTAATTTCTTCTTCTATTGCAGCTTCTTCTAAATTACCGTCGATGATAATATATGATTCGTAATGCTTTTTAGACAAATTAGTTTTGTTTATTTTTTTAATGAAAGATTACAAATATATCTCGTATTTATAATAAAATCAATGTAATAAAATTGTAAATGTTAGTGCGGAAGGCGGGACTTGAACCCGCACGCCTTGTGAGCACCACCCCCTCAAGATGGCGTGTCTGCCAGTTTCACCACTTCCGCTTTTCAATCTTTATTCTTAAGGGAATTCCGATATTTTAAAAATAACTGACAAAATTATAATTATTCAGTTTAAATATCAATTCTTATCAATTAACCTATTTTTAAAAAATCCAATTTTAAAATTATGCATTAAGAAATTGTTCACTTACTTCTTTCAGAACTCCTTTATGAAGAGTATAATAACTGTCAGCTTTTATCTTATGTGTTATTTTATGTCCTATGATAATTACAATTTTGTCTTTTACATGATTCTGCAGATTTTCAAAAAAATTATTTTCGGTAAGAAGGTCGATCGAACTCGTTGGTTCATCAAGAATGATTATCTGAGCGTCACTGTAAAATGCCCTTGCCAATGCTATTTTCTGCCACTGACCAATGCTTAGTTCTTCGCCATCCTTAAAGTGCTTACCTACAACAGTTTCATATTTCAGAGGATAATCTTCAACGAACTGGCTCGCTCCCGATAAATCAGCAACTTTCTCTACACTGTTATTCCTGTCGATTGCGCCGTACATAATATTCTCTCTCACAGTAAGATCATATTTACAATAATCCTGATATATAATTCCTATATTCTTATGAAATGATTCTATATCAAGATCTTTTATATTAATATCATCAAATGTTATGGTTCCGGATGTACATTCATACATTCTGCAAAGCAGATTTATAAAAGTTGTTTTACCTGCCCCGTTCTTACCGGTTATAAGCACGGTTTCTCCTGGCTTTGCCGAAAATGAAACATCCTTCAATACGGTTTTTAATCCGTTCTCATAACGGAATGTAATGTTTTCAACTTTAATGCCTTTCTTTAGCTTTGGAAAAGGAATAGGATTTTCGATTTGTTTGATCTGAGGTTCAAGCTTTATAAAATCAAAAAGCGTGCTAAGGAATAATTTATTGCTGTATATCCCGGTAAGATTTGTCATAATACCTGAAAGATAAGTGTTGGCGCTTCTTACTGCACCCAGAAACATTACAAAACCTCCTATCGTTACTTCCCCGGCATTATATTTATATGTCAGAAAAATTATAGCAAGCGACAGTGCCGCGACTTCAAACAAGCTCGAAATTATATTTCCGCTTGTTTCGATTTTCAAAAATTTTATGACACTCTTTAATAATGATTCTCTTGTTTCATCATGTGTATTCTGTATGTGCTTTCCTAGTCTGAATATTCTTGTTTCCTTGGCAAAAAGTCTGTTTGTCATCAGATTACTGAAATAATTCACTTTTCTGTACAAACTCGTATTTTTCATTTTCCAGTCGAAAAACAATTTCGTTCTTCTGAACTTTATCACAAGAGCAGGTATTCCCGCAAGTATCATGATCAGCAATATGTAAATTGACAGTGAAGCCAGTATTACCGCCACTCCGACAAAAGAAATAATACTTTTTATAAGTTCAGAAACACTCCCTACAATCTGCAAAGGTCTGCTAGTTGCTTCCTGCTGTGCACGGTGAAATGTATCATGATATTCTGCATTGTCATAATATGTCAGATCAAGTTCGAGTGATTTATTGTGCAGCAAATTATTCACAAAATTAACAACTCTGTGTCCGAGGATCTGGTAAACAACTGAATTGATTGAAATAGCTACCTGCATAAATAAAATTACCGAGCAGAATATAGCTATAACATACCAGACGTCATTCTGAACATATCCGCCGGAGTTTGTAATACTGTCTATCAACACCTTCGTAAGATAAAGTACAATTAATGGAAGTGCTCCCATTATCACCAACAAAACCAGGCTAGCATAACTTAACTTCTTATCACTCTCAAAAACAAATTTCATCGTTTTTGAGATATTGGAAAAATCAGATTTAAAACTCTTTAGATCAATTCTCATTATTTGATATACTGTATCGTATGTTTAAATTATTTATTTCTAAAATCTTTATTTTAAATTATTCGGGTGATTATTACCGGAAAAATATTAACAATCAATAAATATAATTTAGCCGGATCTTCACAAGACATCAGCATAGTTAATATTTTTTTTAGTTGGTTTTGAAACTGATCCATTTTTACCGGATCTGTTTTTTATTTCGTCATCAGTTTGCTTCAGAACTTCATTTAACTTTTCAGCAAAATCTCTGATATAGGGTTCAGTAACAATTGTTTTATGATCGGTTCCGGGTATAGTATATGATTCAAGTCCTCCACCCGCAAGTTCTTTCCACTTCTCCCTGGTTTCTTCTTTAAATGCTTCGCATTCGATCAGAGTAATTTTGCCGGGGTATTTTGTTGCGACATATTCATCTTGAGCTTTGAAATGTATCAGTTTTATTTCTTCATATCTTCTTTGTCTGGAATCACTCATTAAATACCCAACAGTTTCCTTTATTTTTCTTTGCATTTTCATAAATTTATTTACGGAATAATTTTTAGCTACCGTAAATAATTCACCCGATTTCAAATGATGAAATGATCTTTTTATAAAATGCTGCGCATCCCGTTTCTGTGGTATATGCTGCGGAGGTGGAGCAACAAACGGCGGCCATGTATCAAATATTGCAAGCAATGCTACCTCTTCGCCTGCAGCCATTAACTGCTGTGCCATTTCATAAACAACTCTTCCTCCAAAACATCTGCCGCAAAGCATATAAGGTCCCTTTGGCTGAAAAGTCCTAATTTCTTTATTATAGAATGCTGACATCTCTTTAAGATCAGTGTGCGGTTTTTCAAGCCCATCCAGCCCTATAGATTCCAGTACATAGATCGGCTGTTCGGATGAAACATATTTTAGTAATTCCTGAAACTGTAAAGCTGTTCCCCCTGCATTTGGCACACAATATAATGGCATTCTGGAACCTCCCGGCTTGATCGGCACAAGTGATTTCCATGGCTGTACCCAACCCTTGTCCTTTATGATTGCCGCAAGTTCTTTAATGGTCGGTGAATTGAATAAAGTTGATATCGGAAATTTTCTGCCTGATAATTTTTCGATACTTCCGAACAACTGTAAAGCAAGCAAAGAATGACCGCCCAGCTCAAAGAAATTATCATTGATTCCGATGTTCTTTACATTCAATAATTCCTGCCAGATACCAACGAGCGCACCTTCAATTTCATTTGTCGGAGGCGCGTAATCATTGCTTAATAACTCCGATACATCCGGATCCGGTAATGACTTTCTGTCAATCTTTCCATTAGAAGTTAAAGGTAATTCATCCATTTCAACCCATAACAGAGGTACCATATATTCAGGTAATTTACTTTTCAGAAAGGTTATTAACTCCTGTTTGTCAAATTTATCCGATCCATTTCCAACTACATATCCTATCAGACTCTTTATTCCGTGTTTATCTTCTTTTGCTATCACTACTGTGTTTTTTACCAAGCCGCTTTCCAGAACTACACTTTCTATCTCGCCAAGCTCAATCCTGAATCCGCGGATCTTTACCTGCTCATCTATCCTGCCGAGATATTCCATTCTGCCGTCAGGATGCCATTTACCAAGATCCCCTGATCTGTAAATTCTTTCACCAGTTGTAGCAATAAAGGGATTTGGTATGAATTTTTGTTTGCTTAACTCTTCAGCATTTAAATAACCGCGGGCCAGTCCGGCTCCACCTACATTGATCTCGCCCGGAACGCCGACAGGAACTAATTTAAGATTACTATCCAGTATATATGAATTCAAAGTTGGAATAGGTTTTCCAATAATACTGTTTCCTGATTTTAATTGCTCAGATCCGATTTCCTGAAAGGTCACATGAACAGTTGTCTCGGTAATACCATACATATTGATAAGTTTACAGTCCGGAAATGACTGCTTCCATGGCAGTAATTTGGACGGGTTAAGCGCTTCTCCGCCGAAGATCACATATCTAACTGCAATATTTTTTTCTTTGGAAGTAAGGTTTTCCTGAATCACATAAAATGCTGAAGGTGTCTGATTCATTACGGTTACATTTTCAGAAATGATCAGATCCGAATATAATGATGCATCCTTTGTAAGTTCTTTAGGTATAAGAATTAATTTCCCGCCATAAAATAAAGCACCGTACATTTCCCAAACAGAAAAATCAAAACAGAAAGAATGAAACATTGTCCAGACATCATTTTCATTAAAATCAAATAAAGGTGAATCATTCATGAATAATCTTACAACATTGTAGTGCTCGATCATTACTCCTTTTGGCTTTCCGGTCGAGCCGGAAGTATAGATCACATATGCCAGATTATGCGGTTTAATATTTAATCCGGGATTTTTTAAGGAAAGACCTTCCGGATAAGCAATGCTTTCTTCAAGAATAATTATTTCCTTATTTTCCGGGGAAGATATTCGCGAACTGCTTTCTTTACCGGTGATAACAATTGATGCATTAGTGTCTTCAATTACATAACGGATCCTGTCTTCAGGATATTCCGGATCCACAGGTACATAAACACCTCCGGCTTTCAAAATTCCCAAAATGCCAACGATCATTTCAAACCCACGTTCTATGCAGATCGGAACAAATCCTTCCTCCTTTAATCCTTTGCTGATCAAATAATGCGCTAACCTGTTAGACCTTTCATTCAACTCTTTATAACTCATGGTTTTGTCTTTATAGACAAGCGCAGTATTTCCGGGTGTCCTTTCTGCCTGTTCCTCAAACAGATCCACTATGGTTTTGTTTTTCGGATAATCAGTTTCTTTACCTTTAAAATCACTGAGTATTTTATTCTCTTCAGATTCACTTAGCATTCTGAGCAATCCTGCCTTCTCATCAGGCTTGTTTACGATCGATCTTAATAATTCTTTGAAATGAACTATCATTCTTTTAATAGTATCTTCAGAAAATAAATCAGTACAGTACTGAAAAGATCCCTGTAATCCTTTTTCAGTCTCAAACATATTCAGAGTAAAATCAAACATGGAAGTTGTATATTCATATTCCTGAAATGTTAACTCAACATCACCTAATTGTAACTGCTTTGCCTCAGGTGTATTCTGAAATACAAACATTACCTGGAAAAGCGGACTTCTGCTCTGGTCTCTTTGCTTTACTACGGATTCAACAACTTTCTCAAAAGGTACATCCTGATGTTCGTATGCCTCAAGAGTGGTTGTTTTTATTTTGTTTAATAATTCCGTAAAAGGAGTTTCATTATATACTTCATTTCTTAATGTAAGTGTATTAATGAAAAATCCGATCAGCTCTTCAGTCTCTTCCTGTAAACGGCCTGCTATCGGAGTTCCGACACTTATATCATTCTGACCGCTGTATCTGTAAAGCATAACATTAAATACCGCAAGCAATGTCATGAACAATGTAGCGCCATTTTCCTTTGATAATTTTTTTACCGCATCAGATAATTCTTTATCAATGCTGAAGCCATAAACCGCTCCATTTATACTTTGAACTGCCGGTCTTGTAAAATCAGTTGGTAACTCAAGCGGATCTACATATCGCAGCTGCTTTTTCCAGTAATCTGTTTTTTCTTCCAGTACTTCCGCGTTCAAATAATTTTTCTGCCATATAGAAAAATCAGCATACTGAATCTTTAAAGGCTTTAGAATGGGTTCCCTGTTTTCTTCATATGATTTATAAAACTCCAAAAGTTCATTTACAATAATCGATATCGACCAGCCATCAGATGCAATATGGTGCATAGTCATAACTAGTATATATTCATCTTCCTTAATTTTTATCAGATTACATCTCAGCATGTGATCCATAGTCAAATCGAATGGTGCTAAGATCAGTTTGTTTATCTGATCCTGTAATTCTTTCTTGTCACCTGTATATTTTGGATCATCAATGATCTGAAGTTTCCAGGTATCTTTATCTTTAATCTTCTGATAACCTTTACCATTAACTTCCTGAATGACAGTCCTTATAACTTCATGTCTGTTTATAATGCTCTGTAAAGCTTTTTCCAGAGCTTCGGTATTAAGTTTGCCTTTTAGTTTTAAAACTGCGGGTAAATGATATTGAATACTTCCGACAAGTCTGTCAATAAACCATAATCTTTCCTGACTGAATGAAAGCGGAATGAGCTCAGGTCTTGTCTGAACTTCAACAGCAGGCAGTAATGACCTTTTCTTCTGAGTTTCAATATGCTCTGCAAGATCAGCAATATTCGGATTAAGGAACAGATCCTTAATGGCAAGTTCGGCTCCTATATCATTCCGGACTGAAGATATAACCCTCATCGCCAGTAATGAATGTCCGCCCAGCTCAAAGAAGTTATCATGAATGCCAACCTTATCTATGTGAAGTAAATTTTTCCATATCCCGGCAAGCGCGGTCTCCATCTCATTCCGGGGAGCTGCATATTCTTTGCTCATCTGTTCACTTCCGTCTATATCCGGTAATGCGCGTCTGTCAACTTTTCCGTTCTTTGTCAATGGCAGCTTTTCCATCTTTATCCACATCGCCGGTACCATGTAATCCGGTAATCTCTTGCTTAAATATTTTACTATCTCATCTTTTTCATATCCGCCTTCCGGAACCACATATCCGACAAGTCTCTTGCTTCCTTCAGCACTCTGTTTTACAAGAACTGCTGCCTGCCTGACAAGCTCACATTCCTGAAGCGCATTCTCTATTTCTCCAAGCTCTATTCTGTATCCGCGGATCTTTACCTGTTCGTCCGCTCTGCCGAGATATTCAATGTTTCCGTCAGCTTTCCATCTACCGAGATCTCCCGTTCTGTATAGTCTTGCGCCTTCTTTTTTACTGAACGGATCCTTTACAAATTTCTCTTTTGTAAGTTCTGGATTGTTCAGATATCCGTTTGATACTCCGTCTCCGCCTAAGTATACTTCACCCGTTATTCCTAACGGTGAAGGCTGCAGATTCTTATTCAAAACATAAGCTGTCCTGTTACTCAACGGCCGTCCAATCGGAATCAGCATTTTCTGTTTTGTCAGATCGGTTTCTTTTATGCTATATGTCAATGAGAATGTAGTATTCTCAGTCGGACCGTATCCGTTTATAATTTCTATCTCAGGATAAGTCTTTCTCATCTTTTCAATATGATATTCAGATAATTTCTCTCCTCCTGCAAGTATTGTCTTAAGATTTTTAAAGACTGTAATGTCATTATCAACAAGCTGATTGAACCAGCTGGAAGTAAACCACATCTTTGTCACTCCCCTGCTGTTAATTTCTTCTTTCAGAAGTTCGCTGTCGAGAAGTCTGCTCTCTGTGCAAAGAACAAGTTGCCCGCCGTTTAGCAGCATGCCCCAGTATTCAAATGTCGTTGCATCAAATGAAGTCGAACCTGTGGAAAGAAGTACATCGTCTTTTGTCAGTGTCACATAATCAACTCCTTTTACAAGGCTCACAACATTCTTCTGTGTGACCATCACGCCTTTCGGCCAGCCCGTCGAACCCGATGTGTAGATTATATATGCAAGATCTTCCGGCTTGACCGATAAAGACAGTTTTTCCTTTGACTCTGCGCTTATCTTATCCCACTCTGTATCTATTTCAATTTTTGTGTACTCTTCAAGAGCAGGTAATTTTCCGGCACACTCACGGCTGCTGATAATTATTTTACTTCCCGTATCTTTCAGCATGAAACGAATCCGCTCTTCCGGATACTCCGGATCGATCGGTACATAGGCGCATCCTGCTTTTAAAACACCGAGTATTCCAACCATCAATGTCGCGCTTCTCTCTATGCATAGAGGAACCGGATAACCCTGCTCTGCTCCTTTGCTTCTGAGATAACGTGAAAACTGATCCGATCTTTCATCAAGATCTTTATATGTAAGCTTTTCATTCTCAAATAATACCGCGGGCGATTCCGGATTCAAGGATACCTGTTCTTCAAACAATTCAACAATTGATCTATCCGAAGGATATTCTGATGCCGTTTCATTAAACTCATTAACAACTTGATGCTCTTCCTCTTCTGACAGCATCTGAAGTGATCCCGTCTTCTGCTGAGGATCTCTGACTACTGACTCAAGTAGATTCTTAAAATGAATGATCATCTTTTTGATCGTTTCCTCTTTGAACAGATCTGTGCAGTATTCGACAATTCCGTGTAAGCCATCTTCAGTTTCAGTCAGACTATAAACAAGATCAAATTTGGATACTTTTTGTTCAGGATCTTCGCCTTCCAGAATAAGTTCGCCGAGACGAAGTTCCGGAACTTTTGGTGTATTCTGAAGCGCAAAAGTTACCTGAAATACAGGACTTCTGCTCATGTCTCTTTGCTTTACAACTGAATCAACTATCTTTTCAAATGGTACATCCTGATGTTCAAAAGCTCCAAGTGAAGAAGATTTTACTTTTTGTAAAAGCTCTTCGAATGTCTCCTCTCCTGTAACTTCACTTCGCAATGCAAGAGTATTTATAAAGAATCCTATTAATGCTTCTGTCTCTTCCTGCTGTCTCCCTGCTACTGGACTTCCGATGCTGAAATTTTCCTGACCGCTGTATCTGTAAAGCAATACATTGAAAGCCGAAAGCAAAGTCATGAAAAAGGTAACACCATTTTTCTTCGACAATGAGTTTAATGAAACGGACAAATCCTTATCAATGCTGAATGAAGCGATTGCTCCTTTAGTACTTTGTATGGAAGGTCTCTCAAAATCCAATGGCAATTGCAGAGGTTCTGAATCAGATAATTTATTTTTCCAGTAAGCGAGTTTTTTCTCAAGCACTTCTCCCTGAAGATAATTTCGCTGCCACATGGAAAAATCAGCATACTGAACCGGTAAAGGTGAAAGACCGGCTTCGCGATTCTCTTCATGCGCTTTATAAAATTCTACAAGTTCTTTTACAATTATAGAAATTGACCAGCCGTCAGAAGCAATATGGTGAAGTGTAATTACAAGAATATGTTCATTCTCATTAATTCTTATAAGCGTAGCTCTCATCATATGATCTTCAGAGAGATCAAACGGAGAATTTATTATGTCATTAATATATTTATGTAAACCTTCAGCATTATCTTTATATACTGAACCGTCTATCTGTTCAAGTTTCCAGCTGTCTCTATCCTTAACAATCTGGAATCCCAGACCTTCATTTTCTCTTATGACTGTTCTTAAGACTTCATGTCTGTTTACAATATTCCGCAACGCAAATTCAAGTGCTTCTTTATTCAGCTTTCCCTTTAATCTTAAAACTGCCGGGATATGATATTGTGAAGTCCCTTCCAGACGATCAATGAACAGCAATCGTTCCTGACTAAAAGACAATGGAATTCTGGAATATGAAGCTCTGTCAAAAGGTATTATCTTTGCTTTTTCAGTATTGATCAGATCAAAATCACCAGATTCACTTTTCAGAAAATCTGAAATTTCCTCCTTATATTCACTAAGCTTTGCAATAAGACCTTTGTCTACAGCATCTTTGTTTATTTTTTTATCAATAGAATAACGCAGTTTTCCATTTTCATGAAAAACTGAAATCCCTTTTACCCTTGCTTCAGTTAAAAGATCAATAATGTTTTTGTTCGAAATAGTCATTTAACTTTGAAATTAAAAAATACTTTTACCCAATTTGTAATTACAGATCAAATGCTTCTGATTCGTCATCTTTTTCTTTATTCGATTTAATTAAATCAATATACTTTCCGAGATCAGCAATGCTTGTAAATTCAAATAATGATTTGATCGGAATATTTACCGAGAACTGTTTTCTTATAGCAGATACAGCCCTTGTAGCCAGTAAAGAATGACCGCCCAGTTCAAAGAAATTATCATGAATACCTATCTTACCTGATCCGAGAAGATCCTGCCATATTAAAGCCAGTTTCTCTTCGGTTTCATTTCTCGGCTCTTCGTAATTTCCGCTTATTCCTGCAGTAATATCCGGATCAGGTAATGCTCTTTTATCGACTTTACCGTTTGGAGTTAATGGAATTTCTTCCACTTCAACCCACAAAGAAGGAACCATATACTCGGGAAGTTTGGCTTTAATATATGAAATTATTTCCTCTTTATCAAAATTATCTTCCGGCACCACATAAGCCGCTAATCTCTTGTTTCCGGTATTATCTTCTTTTGCCAGAGTTACCGCTTTTCTTACTGATTTATGCTGTTGTATGATACTTTCGATTTCACCGAGCTCGACCCTGTAACCGCGAATCTTTATCTGATCATCTGCTCTTCCGGTATATTCTATATTTCCGTCAGAAAGCCATCTTGCCGTGTCTCCTGTCCTGTATAATCTTGCATCCGGATCTTTACTGAACGGATCCTTGATGAAACTCCTGTTTGTAAGTTCAGGCAGGTTCAAATATCCTCTTGCGATCTGAATGCCACCGATATATAATTCACCTTTTACTCCAACAGGAACCGGTTTCTGATCTTCATTTAAAATATAAAGCTGTGTATTGAAGATCGGTTTTCCAATTGGCGGCAGAACCGGAAGATCTCTGCTGTTAACAAGTGTATAACTGCTTACCACATGCGCTTCTGTAGGACCGTATTGGTTTACTATTGATATACCTTTATCTAAAATTGCCTTTATATCTTCAGTAATTTTTAACTGCTCTCCTGCTGTGATGATCTGCTCAAGTGGTAAATTATCTCCGGATCTTTCCCTGAGTATTTCAGATAAATTTTTCAGTACAATGTATGGAACGAATAAATGTGTAATTCCATATTTAGCTATATCGTTTGTAACTTCTTCCATATCAATTCTTCGGTCAGCACTAATAAGACATAATGTACTGCCATAACAAAGTGTGGAGAATATTTCCTGAAAGCTCACATCAAAATTCAGACTGGTAAACTGAAGGACTTTCCTTTTCTTATTTTTAAATTGTCTGTCCTGCCATGAAAGCAAATTAACCAGTCCTCTTCCCGGCATCCTCACACCTTTCGGATTACCTGTTGACCCTGATGTGTATAGGACATAAGTGAGATTATCAGGTTTTACTCTTTCATCCGGGTTTGAATCCTTCTGTGAATTCAGCACGGAGTTATTCTCATCAATTTCTATGACTTTAACATTACTTCCAAAATTTATCCTGTCATTAATAAGTTTGCTGCTTAAAATTATCTTTGCGCCTGTATCATCCAGCATGAAATTTATTCTTTCCTGCGGATACTCCGGATCGATCGGCACATAAGCTCCGCCAGCTTTTAATGTTCCTATAATACCTGCTATCATATTTACCGAACGCTCCATACATACAGGAACAAGCGTTTCCTCTTTCACTCCCTCTGACCTTAATAAATGAGCAATACGATTGGACAGCTCATTTAACTCTTTATATGACACTATCTTTTCTTCAAATTCAACTGCCGTTGTTTCCGGATTCTTTGCAGCCTGCTCTTCAAACAGATCAACAAGACTCTTGTCTTTTGGATAATCTGCTTCAGTATTATTAAATCCGGCTATGACCTGTCTCTCTTCTTCATGAGAAAGTAACTTAATGTCATTTATTATTTCAGCTTCATTACTGATGATCTGCATAAGCACATTTTCAAAATGCTCTCTTATCTCAGATGCAAATTCATCTTTTAATATCTCTTTATTATAATTGAAATTAACATTGATCTCCTGAACACCACCAACCAAAACTGTCATCGGATAATTTGTCTGATCTTTCATTTTTACATCATCGATCTTCAATGTCCATTCCTGCGACATTATAATATCACTTACCGGATAGTTCTCAAACACTAGTATGCTGTCAAAAAGGTCACCGCTCACGCCAGTCCAGCTCTGTATTTCCTGTAACGGCGTGTACTGATATTGTCTTGAAGAAACCTGGTCTTTCTGAATATCCTGTAACCAGCTTTCTGTCCTCTTTCCTTTTTCCAGTATAGAATGTAAAGGAAGAGTATTGATGTACAATCCGACACGCTGTTCTATTCCCTGAAAATCATCAGGTCGTCCGGAAACTATAACGCCAAATGTAATATCTTTATTTCCTGTATAAGCATGAAGAAGATAAGACCATACTCCCTGAATTAATGTATTCAATGTAATGCGATGACTCTGCGCATAATTTTCAGCTTTTGAAGTTGTTTCTTTATCAAGCTTCAGTAATATATTTCCATATTCACCAACACCTTTCGTTCTGTCTGAAGTGCTGCCAATGAACGGAAGCAATGTGCTTTCTTCAACACCTCTCATGTATTCTCGCCAGTATTTTTCCTGCTGAACTTTATCTGACCTTTCCAGATATCTGATATAATCCTCAAACCTGTCTTCAACCCGCTCTTCAGGTATTTTGCCTGATAACAATATTTCATAATTATTCAAAAACTCACCCATCAATATTGACAAAGACCAACCGTCAAACAAAATATGATGAGATGTCCATAACATTTTATATCTGTTCTCTTCAAGTTTTATCAGAGTGATCCTCATCAATGGTACTTCTTTAAAATCAAATCCCTTTGAGTGATCTGTTTCCTCAAGTTCTTTAAGAGCTGCAGCCTGTTCATCTGAATTCATGTTACTGTAATCCAAAACCGTTAATGGCAGCTCGGCATTTTTATAAACACACTGTACCGGAACTGAGAATTCCTCATAATAAAATCCGCTTCGCAATATGCTGTGATCCTTTAATAAATAATTCCAGCTCTTCTTCAGAATATCCATGTCAGGTTTATTCATATAACAGCTCAGCTGCTCGGTATAAGCACCTGATTCGGAATCGTATAAAGCATGAAAAAGCATTCCCTGCTGCAATCCGCTGAGTCTGTAAATACTTTCAAGAGTTTCCCTTCTTGAATTTCCTTCATAATCTTCATCCAGAAATTTATCCAGTTCATCATAACTGATCTCATTACCCAGTCCGTAATCAGATGGTGTAAATTCAGATCCCGATTTCTGCTGTTCCATACAGTGAGAGATCAATGCTTCCAGATTCTCTTTGTATTTTTCAGCTAAACTTGCTATCGTTTCCTCTTTGAAAAATTTATCACTGTATGTCCAGTTGACAAGTAACTCTCCTCCCCTGATCATTCCGTTAACTGATAGTTTCTCACTTATGATCTGCTCCGGACTTCTGAATTCACCGGCTGACTCACCTGCTCCTGAGAACCATTTACTTCCGCTTACAGCCTGATCAAGCTGTCCGAGATAATTGAATACAATATCCCAGTAAGCTTTTTCTGAATATTTTTTTTCTTTGTTAATATATTTCAGTACACCAAATCCGAGACCTTTGTCAGGTACTCTTCTCAGCTGTTCTTTAACACTCTTTATAGAACCGGAAATACTCAAGCCTTTATTCAGCTCAATCAAAACAGGATACAGACTGGTAAACCATCCCACAGTCCTGCTTGTATCTGTATTTTCTATGACGCTTTCCGAAATACTCTCTCTTCCATGACCTTCCATTCCTATTATTACTTTCTCATTCGAATTCCATTCGCTTATTGTCATAGAAAGTGCGCAAAGCAGTATATCATTTATTTCTGTATGGTAAACTCCCGGTACTTCAGACAATAACAATCTGGTTCTCTTTTCATCGAGTTTGGTAATGCTGCTCTTAATATCCTTTGCCCTGACTGCGCCGTCATATTCTTTATCGGTTTTTACAGGCTCATAGCTCTCAATTGTTTTAGTCCAGTATTTATCCTGTAATAGTAATTCTTTACTCTTTCCGTACTGCTCCAGAACCTTAAACCACTGTCTGTATGAACTTGTTTTTTTGCCAAGATCAGTTTCCCTGTTTTCCGAAAGTCCTGTCAGAATTATCTCCAGGTCTTCAAGGATAATTCTCCATGAGACACCGTCAATAGCAAGGTGATGGATGATAAGTAACAATCTGTTTTCTTTTCCGGATTCAGGTGTCTGAATTAATACGAACTTAACTATTTCTCCTTTTTCAATATCAAGCGCTGCCTGATATCTGTCACCGGTTTTTTTAATACGGTTTTCAAAATCATCATTACTTACCGACCTGATATCTTCTGTTATAAATTCTCCAAAGTTTGTTCCGTATTCCTGCGACCAGATTCCATCTGAATTTTTATAAATAAATCTTAAAGCATCATGATGCGATGTCAACTGTTTCATCGCTTTTTCAAGCATCTCAGGAGTTGCATCTTTATTTACAGATAACAAAATGCTTTGATTAAAATGTGATACATTTTCATTCTCTTCTTCAAAATACCATTGCTGAATCGGCAGAAGACCTGCTTCACCTTTAAGTTCACCCTGTTCACCGGTTACAGCTGATAAAGTTCTTTCAGCCAGCACTTCTGATAATCCTGCGATAGTCTGATGAATGAAAATATCTTTTGGTTTCAGTTCATATCCGAGACGTCTAGACCGGCTGAGTACCTGAATTGTAATTATTGAATCACCGCCCAGCTCAAAGAAGTTATCATGAATGCCAACCTTATCTATGTGAAGTAAATTTTTCCATATCCCGGCAAGCGCGGTCTCCATCTCATTCCGGGGAGCTGCATATTCTTTGCTCATCTGTTCACTTCCGTCTATATCCGGTAATGCGCGTCTGTCAACTTTTCCGTTCTTTGTCAATGGCAGCTTTTCCATCTTTATCCACATCGCCGGTACCATGTAATCCGGTAATCTCTTGCTTAAATATTTTACTATCTCATCTTTTTCATATCCGCCTTCCGGAACCACATATCCGACAAGTCTCTTGCTTCCTTCAGCACTCTGTTTTACAAGAACTGCTGCCTGCCTGACAAGCTCACATTCCTGAAGCGCATTCTCTATTTCTCCAAGCTCTATTCTGTATCCGCGGATCTTTACCTGTTCGTCCGCTCTGCCGAGATATTCAATGTTTCCGTCAGCTTTCCATCTACCGAGATCTCCCGTTCTGTATAGTCTTGCGCCTTCTTTTTTACTGAACGGATCCTTTACAAATTTCTCTTTTGTAAGTTCTGGATTGTTCAGATATCCGTTTGATACTCCGTCTCCGCCTAAGTATACTTCACCCGTTATTCCTAACGGTGAAGGCTGCAGATTCTTATTCAAAACATAAGCTGTCCTGTTACTCAACGGCCGTCCAATCGGAATCAGCATTTTCTGTTTTGTCAGATCGGTTTCTTTTATGCTATATGTCAATGAGAATGTAGTATTCTCAGTCGGACCGTATCCGTTTATAATTTCTATCTCAGGATAAGTCTTTCTCATCTTTTCAATATGATATTCAGATAATTTCTCTCCTCCTGCAAGTATTGTCTTAAGATTTTTAAAGACTGTAATGTCATTATCAACAAGCTGATTGAACCAGCTGGAAGTAAACCACATCTTTGTCACTCCCCTGCTGTTAATTTCTTCTTTCAGAAGTTCGCTGTCGAGAAGTCTGCTCTCTGTGCAAAGAACAAGTTGCCCGCCGTTTAGCAGCATGCCCCAGTATTCAAATGTCGTTGCATCAAATGAAGTCGAACCTGTGGAAAGAAGTACATCGTCTTTTGTCAGTGTCACATAATCAACTCCTTTTACAAGGCTCACAACATTCTTCTGTGTGACCATCACGCCTTTCGGCCAGCCCGTCGAACCCGATGTGTAGATTATATATGCAAGATCTTCCGGCTTGACCGATAAAGACAGTTTTTCCTTTGACTCTGCGCTTATCTTATCCCACTCTGTATCTATTTCAATTTTTGTGTACTCTTCAAGAGCAGGTAATTTTCCGGCACACTCACGGCTGCTGATAATTATTTTACTTCCCGTATCTTTCAGCATGAAACGAATCCGCTCTTCCGGATACTCCGGATCGATCGGTACATAGGCGCATCCTGCTTTTAAAACACCGAGTATTCCAACCATCAATGTCGCGCTTCTCTCTATGCATAGAGGAACCGGATAACCCTGCTCTGCTCCTTTGCTTCTGAGATAACGTGAAAACTGATCCGATCTTTCATCAAGATCTTTATATGTAAGCTTTTCATTCTCAAATAATACCGCGGGCGATTCCGGATTCAAGGATACCTGTTCTTCAAACAATTCAACAATTGATCTATCCGAAGGATATTCTGATGCCGTTTCATTAAACTCATTAACAACTTGATGCTCTTCCTCTTCTGACAGCATCTGAAGTGATCCCGTCTTCTGCTGAGGATCTCTGACTACTGACTCAAGTAGATTCTTAAAATGAATGATCATCTTTTTGATCGTTTCCTCTTTGAACAGATCTGTGCAGTATTCGACCGAACCCATTATTCCTTCGGGAGTCTCCACCGTAAAGAATGTCAGATCAAATTTCGAATTTACATTCGGGAAAACTTCATTGGATAATTTTACATCTCCTAGATTCAGCTCAGGTACATCCGGTGTATTCTGCAGCGCGAAAATGATCTGGAATAAAGGACTTCTCGTCATATCCCTTTGCTTTGCCACAGTGTCAACTATTTTTTCAAAAGGCACATCCTGATAATCATAAGCCTCAAGTGTAGTTGATCTGACCTGCCTGAGCAGTTCAAGAAATGAAGCTTCATTATCTATTTCATTTCGCAGCGTAAGCGTATTGACAAAAAATCCGATCAGCTTTTCAACTTCTTCCTGCTGTCTTCCGGCTATCGGAGTTCCGACGCTGATATTTTCCTGACCGCTGTATCTGTTTAGTAATACATTAAATGCCGCGAGCAATGTCATGAACAATGTCGCCCCGTTCTGCTTTGATATATTCTGCAATGAATCAGAGAGATCTTTACTAATCTCAAAATTTACATTCGCTCCTTTGATACTCTGCACAGCCGGTCTCTCAAAATCGATCGGGAGTTGTATCGGCTCAACATCAGCAAGCTTATCTCTCCAGTATTCAAGCTTCCTGTCAAGCATCTCTCCCTGCAAATGCTTCCTCTGCCATACAGCAAAATCCGCGTACTGAACTTCAAGAGCCGGAAGTTTTGAATCCAGATTTTTATCAAATGCTTCATAAAGTTCGGCAAGTTCGTTTACAATAACCGATACCGACCAGCCGTCTGAAGCTATATGATGCATTGTTATTACTAGTATGTTCTCATCTTCACTTAATCTGATCAGATGAATTCTCATCATATGATCCTTGGAAAGATCAAAAGGTTTTCCGATCAGTTTTAAAATATTACTCTGTAAATTTTCCGGCGAATCTTTATACTTTCCTCCGTCAATGATCTCAAGATCCCAGTTGTCCTTTTCCTGAACGACCTGATATCCCGCGCCGTCTTCCTGTAAAATTACCGAGCGTAAAACTTCATGCCTGTTAATGATCGTCTGAAGTGACCTTGCTAAAGCATCAGTATTCAGCTTTCCTTTTAATCTTAATACCGCAGGCACGTGATACTGCACGCTTCCTTCAAGCTGATCAATAAACCATAATCTTTCCTGACTGTATGACAATGGTATCCTGTCAGGTCTCTGTCCGGCAGTGACAGGTGGAAGGATCAGACCTTTGCTTAATGTATCCAGATATCTTGAAAGTTCTGATACAGTCGGATAAACAAACAGGTCCTTGATCGCGATCTCGGAATCCATTTTCTTTCTGATTGCTGATATTACTCGCATTCCCAGAAGCGAATGTCCGCCAAGTTCAAAGAAATTATCATGAACACCAATTTTGTCTGTACCAAGCAGGTCCTGCCATATATCCGTAAGTTTCTTTTCCGTTTCGGTTTCAGGAGCTATATAATTCAGCTTATCAACTTCTATTACATCCTCTCTCTGACTTAAGAATTTACGGTCAACTTTTCCGTTATTTGTCAGCGGCAACTCATTCAGTACAATTAATTCCGATGGTATCATATAATCAGGAAGACTTTCCTGAAGCATATTCCTTATATCTTTCTTCAGCAGCAGACTAATATCATTCATCAATGGAATATTAGTGTTTGCCGATTTTAATGCCCTTTTCTTTTCAATAAACGGCTGCTTTATAAATTTGCCTTCCAATACTGAAGGATCCGATTCAAGTATAAGATCTATCAGCAAAGGATCTTCATTAAGTAAAAATCTGTATGTGTAACCTTTTGAAACAGCTAATTCCAGCAGCTCCTGAGCTCTCTTACTTTCCTGATCCGTACTGTTCATTACTTCAAGAATGTCACCTACATTATTTACATCTTTATCATTTAATGCTTTGCTCATAAGCCGTTCCTTTACGAGTCGGGGATTTGGGACATTCATGATCGCTATCAAACTCTTACCTTCACTGATCTCATCCAGGACTGATGTTTCATTCAATTCATTCCAGTCCTGCCATTTCGGATCTGCTGCTTCTATACCATTTTTATCTCCAACGTGAATCACAGCAGTGTATCTGTATAATGATAATTCATTTATATAAGATGCCTGTTTCCATTTTATTTCAATGTTTGATATCTCCGGATAAAGTGATCTCAGTTTTACAAAATATTCAGGATCAAAACAAAGCTCTTCTTCTTTAATGACATCCTGTTCTAAAGTCCATTTAAATTCTTTTACTGAAGCCGAATGATTTAATCTGTTGATATGAAGTCGTCCTTTGAAATACCCCAGTAATCTGTTATCTCGCACATCACCAATGATGATCCTGCCATTTCCTTTCAGCACAGATATACCTTTGCCAATCACCTGATCCATATAATCTTCACCGGGAAAATACTGGACTATGGAGTTAAGAATTACCGTATCAATATTCTCATCATCACTGATCTCGATCTCATGAGCAGAAACAATTCTTAGATCAGTCTCGCAGTAATTTCTTAAACCTTTACTGATCTGCTTTCTGATCTGATCCATGGAAGATCTTGAAAAGTCAGTTCCGATATATTTTTTTACTTTCTCCGCTAATTCATAATAAATCAGTCCTGTACCCGAACCGATCTCAAGAACATTCACTGGTTTCTCCGATAATATCACATCGACAATATCATCTCTCCATGCGCGCATTTCTTCCGGTTCAATAATACCGCCTGTAAAACTGTCATTCCATCCTATTATATTAAATTCAACATCTTCAATCTCAATATCCTCTGTCTGTGAATATTCTGTATCATACAGCTCTTTCCATCCCGCGATCTGTCTCTGGTAAAGTTCATGTTCTTTCTTTTTCACATATTCCGGTTCCGGCACATAATATCCGATGATCCTGTTTTCTTTTCCTGTCCTTAGAACGATACAACTTACTTTCACAGACTCAAGATTATTTATGACATTCTCAATTTCACCCAGCTCAATTCTGTATCCGCGGATCTTTACCTGATCATCGAGCCTTCCGGAGAATTCAATATTTCCGTCAGGAAGCCATCTTCCGAGATCACCTGTTCTGTACATTCTCGAGAATTCTTTTTCATTGAATGTATCAGCAACAAATTTTTCTGTTGTAAGCTCAGCTCTGTTTAAATAGCCCCTTGCAAGCTGCGCTCCGCCAATGTTGATCTCACCGATAACTCCGACAGGTACAAGTTCTCCGTCTTTACTAAGAATATGTACAACTGAATTGGCGATCGGTTTTCCTATCGGTGGAACTGAATATTTTTCTTTTGCTCCGTCGGCAAACAAAGGATAATTACAGGTTACGACCGTATTCTCTGTCGGACCGTAATTATTCACAAACTTATAATTAATCCCTTCACTGCTGACTGCCGATAGTTTATCTCCGCCGGTCAGTAAATATTTAAGTGAAGTTAATTTATGTCTCGAAGCATTTATAAAATCCTGAATGATAGCAGTTGACATGAAACTGTGAGTCATTTCATTCTCATTAAAATACTCTGTCAAAGCTTCAGGATTTACACGAAGATCATCATTGATAATATATAAACCTGCTCCGACAGATAAGTACGGCCAGATCTCCCAGCCAAATGCGTCAAAACCGATCCCTGCCATGGTTGTAGTCCTGCTGTCAGGTGTAACTTCATATTCCCTGTTATGCCACATCACAAGATTCAAAAGTGATCTGTGTTCTATCATAACACCTTTCGGCTTCCCGGTCGATCCGGATGTATAGATCACATATGCTAAATTATCCGGCTCAATTTTTATTCCCGGATTTTTCTGATCTGATTTAAAACCGGCTGACCAGTCTCCGTCAACTTCTATAACTTCTAACTTCCCTGATTCCGGTAATTTTGAAGAACTTCCTTTGCTGCTTAAAATTATTTTTGCTTCTGTATCCTCAAGCATGAAACTGATTCTGTCCGGAGGATAATCCGGATCGATCGGCACATATACGCCGCCTGCCTTCAATACAGCGAGTACTCCGGCAATCAGCTCAATGCTTCTGTCAATGAAAACAGGAACAAGTGTTTCTTTTTTAATTCCTTTGCTTATCAGATAATTTGCAAGCCTGTTTGAGATTTCATTGAGCTCATAATATGTAACATGTGTATCTTCAATGATCAGCGCGTGTGAATGAGGTCTGCTGACTGCCAATCCCTCAATCAGTTCCACTACATTCGTATTCTCAGGAAATGCCGCAAAAGTATCATTAAAGCCATAAAGAAGCTGCTGTTTCTCAATTGCTGCAAGCATAGGTATTGTTCCTATACTGCACTCGGGATCCTTAACGACCGAATTAAGCAATTCCATATAATGACCGATCATTCTCCTTATGGTCTCCGGGCTGAAAAGATCTGTAGCATATTCAAATCCGGCTTCAATGCCTTCAGGAATTTCATTTGTATAAAGTGTAAGATCAAACTTTGATGTCGTATGCTCTACTCCTGCGTTTGATAAAGTCAGTTTGTCAAAATCAACTTTCTCAACTGTTGGCGTATTCTGAAGAACCATTGAAACCTGAACCAGCGGATTCTTGCTCATGTCCCTGTCACCTACTACTGTATCAACTACTTTCTCAAAAGGCACTTCCTGATTTTCATATGCTTCCATCGTTGTTTTCCTGACGTCATTCAACATTTCGATAAAAGAATTTCCTGATCTGATCTCACTTCTTAAAGCCAGTGTATTCACAAAGAATCCGATCAGTTCTTCCATCTCTTTTGACTGACGGCCCGCTATACCAATTCCCACAACAAGATCTTCCTGCCCTGTATATCTGTAAAGTAAAACTTTGAAAGCAGCCAGCAGGGTCATGAATAAAGTAGCTCCCTGTTTCTGGCTGAGACTCTGCAGCTTCCCGCTTAATTCTTTATCAATATTGAATAACTCTATAGCGCCTTTGTTACTTTGAATTGCCGGTCTTGCAAAATCAGTAGGCAATGTTAATGGCTCTGCCTCATTAAGCTTTTGCTTCCAGTAATTTAATTTCCTGTCAAAGATCTCACCCTGCAGATGTCTTCTCTGCCATATTGCATAATCAATGTATTGAATTGCCAGAGGTTCAAGATCCGGCTTTCTGTTTTGTGAATATGCCGCATAAAGCTCAACCATCTCTTTAACCAGAACTGACATCGACCATCCGTCCGATGCAATATGATGCATCGTAACTTCAAGTATGTGTTCGTCTTCACTCAGACTTATCAGATGTCCTCTGATCATGTAATCCTGCGAAAGATCAAACGGTACGCTTATCAGATCCTGTAAATATTTATCAAGCCCTTCCTTATCATCTTTATAAACTGACCCGTCAATATAATCCAGATCCCAGTTGTTTTCATCTTTGACATACTGATAGCCGACACCTTCTTCTTCCCGGATCATCGTCCTGAGAATTTCATGACGGTTGATTATTGTCTGTAATGCCTTTGAAAGAAATTCTTTATTCAGAAGTCCTTTGAATCTAAGAACTACCGGCATATGATACTGAATACTTCCCTCAAATCTGTCAATGAACCATAACCTTTCCTGACTGAATGAAAGCTGTATCTTCTCAGGTCTGTCCTGTTTTCGAATTACAGGTAATAATAGACCTTTATTTTCATTATTAATAATGTCAGCAAGTTCAGCAATGGTCGGATGGACAAAAATATCTTTTATTGCAAGTTCGGATTCGAGTTCTTTTCTTATGGAAGAAATTACTCTCATGGCAAGAAGCGAGTGTCCGCCGAGTTCGAAAAAGTTGTCGTTAATACCGACCCGCTCTACATTCAGAACTTCTTTCCAGACTGCTGCGATCTTCTTTTCAACTTCATTTCGCGGTTCTACATATTCATTCAATATAAGTGTACTTGCATCCGGATCGGGTAATGCTTTTTTGTTTATCTTACCGCTTGCCGCAAACGGGAAACTTTCCATGCTTACATACAATGCAGGTACCATATAATCAGGCAGTTTGCCTCTGAGATAATTGATTATCTCTTCCCTGTTAAATTCACCTTCAGAAACTATGTATGCCACTAAATACCTGATTCCCTGTTTGTCTTCTTTTGCCAGAACTATTGCCTGACGCACGGAATCAAATTCATTCAGCACGCTTTCAATTTCACCAAGCTCTATTCTGTAACCGCGTATCTTTACCTGCTCATCTATTCTGCCGAGATACTCAATATTTCCGTCAGGCAGTCTCTTACCGAGATCTCCGGATCTGTATAATCTTGCATCCGGATCATCACTGAATATGTTTTTTATGAATCTTTCTTTTGTTAATTCAGGTCTGTTAAGATATCCTGCCGCCAATCCCGCACCGCCGACACACAACTCTCCGGCGACTCCCGCAGGCAAAAGCTTCTGATCTTTATCTAAGATATATAAACTTAATGTCGGTATAGGTTTTCCGATTATGCTGTTCCCGGATTCAATGTGCTTTTGTTCGATTTCCTGATAAGTAACATGAACGGTTGTTTCAGTTATTCCGTACATGTTGATCAGTTTGCAATCAGGATATATTCTCTTCCAATTTTTTAATTTAGCAGGATCAAGCGCTTCACCTCCGAAAATCACATACTTAACTTTCAGCGGTAATTTCTGTTCGAGTATTGTTTCCTGTAAAGCATAAAATGATGAAGGTATCTGATTTAGTACTGTTACATTTTCTTTTAACAGTAATTCAGAAAACAATTCAGGATCCTTTGCTGTATCTCTCGGCACAATCACCAGCCTGCCTCCAAACAGCAATGCACCATACATTTCCCATACTGTAAAATCAAATGTAAATGAATGGAACATAGACCATACGTCTTTTTCGGAAAAATCAAATAAAGGCGCATCGGTCATGAATAATCTGACTACATTGTAATGCTGTATAAGTACGCCCTTGGGTTTGCCTGTCGATCCTGATGTATAGATCACATATGCGAAATTGCCCGGCTTAATTTTTACTTTAAGATTTTCTTTTGAAAGTTTTTCAATTTCAGAATTATCAGAATCAATTTTAACAACTTCGAAATTTTCAGATACGGGTATTTTCGAACTGCTTAATTCGCTGCTGACAACTAATGAAGCAGATGTGTCTTCAAGTATAAATGCTATTCTCTCTTCCGGATATTCAGGATCTACCGGCACATATGCCCCGCCGGCTTTTAAAATTGCAAGAAGCGCGGTTATCATGTCAAATCCTCTTTCAATACAAACCGGTATCAGATCGTTTTCCTTCACTCCTCTGCTGATCAGATAATTTGCGAGTCTGTTTGATCTTTCGTTCAGCTCTTTGTATGACATCTTTTCAGATCCGGAGACAACAGCCGTATTATCAGGAGTTTTCGAAGCCTGTTCATTGAAAAGATCTACAATGGTCTTTTCCTTTGGATAGCCAACAGTAAGATCATTTAATTCTTTTACTAATCTGTTCTCCTCCTGCCTGGTGAGCAGTTTAATCTCATCCGGTCCATGCGCTTCATTATTAATTATCTGAAGCAATACATTCTCAAAATGACCGCAGATCTCATTTACATATTCAGGACTTAATATTTCAGAATTATAGCTGAAATGAATATCAATTTCTTCAGCGCTGCCGACTGTTATCGTCAAAGGATAATTTGTCTGCTCCTGCATCTGAATATTGTCTATCTTCAGACTCCACTCTTTCGAACCAACAACCTCGCTTACAGGGTAATTCTCAAAAACCAGTATGCTGTCAAAAAGATCACCGCTCACTCCCGTAATGCTTTGTATCTCCTGCAACGGTGTGTACTGATACTGAGTTGAATTCACCTGCCTTGTCTGTATGTCATTAAGCCAGTGAACAATTCCGTGACTCTTATTTTCTTCATTTAAAACTGAATGAAGAGGAAGTGTATTTATATACATTCCTACGCGATGCTCTATACCCGGAAGATCAGCCGGTCTGCCTGACACAACTATTCCGTATACAATGTTTTCATTACCGGTATATTTATGTAAAAGATATGACCAGACTCCCTGAATAACTGTATTAACCGTAAGATGATTTTTCTGTGCAAACGCATTGAATTGTTCCGTTAATTTCCTGCCGAGATTAACCGCTTCTGTTTTATATTCACCGACACCTTTTGTCCGCTGGGAAGTTGCCTCTATAAAAGGAAGCAAAGTGCTCTGCTCAACACCTTTCATATAATTCTTCCAGTATGATCCCTGCTCGAAAGTATTTATGTTTTCTACATATCTAATGTAATCTTCAAACTTATCGGCTTCCCTGTACTCCGGTTCGCTTCCGCTCAGCAATGATTCATAATTACTCAAAAACTCTCCGAGCATCACAGGTAATGACCAGCCGTCAGAAAGAATATGATGTGAAGTCCAGATCATTCTGTACCGGTCTTTACTCAATTTTATAAGTGCAATTCGCATCAAAGGCACGGTTTTAAAATCAAATCCTTTCAGTCTGTCAGCATCTTTGTATTTTTCAATTGCCGCTGTTTGTTCATTTTCATTCATCTCACTGAAGTCAAGAACATTGACGGGAATTTCTACCTCGCTATATACACATTGCACCGGCACATTGAATTGATCATAATAAAATCCACTTCGCAGAATAGTGTGATCTTTTATTACATGATTCCAGCTCTTTGCTATAAGCTGAATATCAGGATCTGAAATATCACAGCTTAACTGTTCCGTGTAAGCTCCGGCATTCGAGTCATAAAGAGAATGAAAAAGCATTCCCTGCTGAAGACCGCTGAGTCTGTATAAACCTTCGACCAGTTCTTTTCTCGGCTTTCCGTTTATACTTTCATTCATAAAACTGTCGAGCTCTTCAACGCTTATCTCTTTGCCTAATCCATAATCTGATGGAGTGTAAACGCTTCCAAGTCTCTTCTGATCTATGCAATGAGAAATAATTTTTTCTATGATAGATTTATATCTGTCTCCAAGTTGAGTAATTGAATCAGACTCAAAATGCCGGCTGCTGAAACTCCAGTTCAATAAGAGCTCACCACCCTGCACCATACTGTTGATCGATATGATCTCCCGAACATTTTCATCCTCACTTCTGAAACTGCCTGATGATTCATCTGCTCCGGAGAACCATTTACTTCCGCCTACTATGTTATCAAGCTGTCCTAAATAATTGAATACAATATCCCAGCAGTCCTTACTTCCGCCAATATTCAAATTTTCATCATTATTAATATACTTCAGGACTCCGTAACCAAGCCCTTTGTCAGGCACATTTCTAAGCTGCTCTTTAATGCTTTTTATGGAAAAGTCTAAGTCACTGCCTGATTTAATCTCAAGTAAAACAGGATATAAACTTGTAAACCATCCGGCTGTTCTGCTGGTATCAATTCCCGCTTCAGGATTTACTGAAATACTTTCACGACCGTGACCTTCAAGTCCTATTGTTATTCCTTCACCGGAGATCTTTTCACCGAAAGTAAGCGCGAGCGCGCATAGTAAAATATCATTTATTTCCGTGTGATAAACTGAAGGCACTTCCTGTAACAATAATTGCGTGTGCGCTGCATCCAGCTTTACTGAATGAGTTTTAATATCCCTGGCTGTAACATTGCCATCATAAACTTTATCTGTTAATAATGGATGATAACTTCCGGCAACTCTCTCCCAGTATTTTTTCTGTGATAATAATCTCGGACTGCTGCTGTATTCAACAAGTGTGTCATACCACTGGCGGTATGAACTTCCTTTTGTACCCAGCTCTGCATTCTCACCTTTAACCAATCCATTCAACAACACTTCAAGATCATCAAAGATCAATCTCCATGATACGCCGTCAACAGCCAGATGGTGAATGACTATCAGTATCCTGTTGTGAGTTTCACCATCCGGAGTCTGCATTAATGCAAATTTTACGATCTCCCCGTTTTCAATATTCAGACTGTTCTGGATTTCATCAGCTTTCTTTTCAATGAGTGTACCTGTTTCCTTTTTATCAGAATTACTCAGATCTGTAATCAGAACTTTCGGAATTTTCTCTCCGTATTCCTGTATCCATTTTCCGTTATCTATTTTATATCTGAATCTTAATGCATCATGATGTGAAAGTAATTTCTCTGTCGCCTGATTCAATATTTCAGGTGTTATTTTTTTATCGATTGATAACAATACTGCCTGATTGAAATGCGATACATTTACATTTTCACTGTTAAGATACCATTGCTGAATAGGAAGCAGTCCGCTTTCACCGGTTAAAATTCCCTGCTCACCTGTCTGAAGTGATTCTGTTCTCTCTGATATGGCAGCAGACATTCTTTCAATTGTCTGATACATAAAGAAGTCTTTGGGTTTCAGTTCATATCCAAGACGTCTTGCCCTGCTGATGATCTGAATTGTGATCATCGAATCTCCGCCAAGTTCAAAGAAATTATCTTTTATTCCGACACGCTCAACGTGAAGAAGTTCTTTCCATACAGATGCAAGGTCTTCCTCATATTTATTCCGTGGCGCTTCATAAATGCTTCCCGAAAGTTCGGTGGAATCCGGATCAGGTAAGGCTTTAACATTTAATTTCCCGTTAGCCGTCAGAGGAAACTCTTCCATGAAAATTATCTTGGATGGCACCATATAATCAGGCAAACTCTTCTCGGCAATAATTCTTATCTCCCTGCCAAAGTCAGGCGGATTAATCCAGCCTTTAAGTCTTTGCTCAAGATTCCTTTTTTCCGTGTCCCCAAAACCTGTAATTATATTTCCGCTGACTTTCTTTTTATCATCACTTTTTCTTAATGCATAAAGATTGTAAAGCACTGCATCTTTTGACAGCATTTTTTCTTTCTCAACATTTGTACTGAATCCTTTTTTCTCAAGCAGATCCCTGATGCTGTTAAGTCTGCCGTCAACATCGTGTATCTCAATTATCAGACTCTCAACTTTAGACCAGTCTTTATCATCAAGTCCTGCAAGTACAAGATGCTCCGAATTTTCAACATCAATTTTAAGAAGATCTATCTTTGATATTTTTTCTTCCGAAATTATATCCGAAAGTCTTCTTGCTTTGATCTGAATTTTCCTGCTTTCAAGTTTTGCCTCAAGCAGTGATTCCATTTCCTGCGAACCGATATCCTCTGTCTCAGAAGTGTCAATATATGATCTCACAACATCTTTTACATTTCCTTTATCCCCGGTAATACCCGACAGGATTGACATCGAAGGATAATATATGAATTCAATATCCTGCTCTTTATCGAGCAACGCCAGCTGAAAACCTTTACCTTTTATATTATATAAACTCCTGTTTGCATCAAGATAATTATAAACATCCGGTACCGGTTCAAATGAATAAACCTTAATATCTTCACTGAGCATATTCAGAAAGACTGTGAAAAATCCGACGTTTGCACCTATGTCAATCACTGTGCTGTCTTTATTCAGAGTAATTCCGTGTTTTAAATAATACTGATCCTCAAAGATCTCATTATATAAAAATTTAACTTCATTCTGATTTGCCGCAAATACGGGCATTTCATTCGGCAGGATATGTATCTCTGATCGATGAAAATTCTTTTTATCTGTTAAATGCTGATAGTTGCTTAAAATAGGAAGTTTCTCTTTATCTATCTGAAGGTATGCATTTAACTTTTTGTCATCAGAGTTTTTACTCTCCATCATTACAACTTTTGAATCTTTGATTCCGTCTATCGATGTCAGACAGGTTTCGATCTCACCAAGCTCGATCCTGTTTCCCCGTATCTTAACCTGATCATCCAGTCTTCCCAGATATTCAATATTCCCGTCAGACAGCCATCTTCCTGTATCACCGGTTCTGTACATTCTCGATCCTGCCTTTTTATTGAAAGGATCATCTACAAAATTTTTCTCAGTGAGTTCTGGACGATTCAGATATCCTCTCGCAACCTGCACTCCGCCTATGTGCAATTGACCTGTTCCGCCTAACGGAACAAGTCCGTCCCATTCATCAAGTATATACATCGAAGTATTGGCAACAGGTTTGCCTATTGGGACAACTTCCACTGTCTCTTTACTGTCCGGCATTTTCCAGTAAGTAACATCGATCGCCGCTTCTGTCGGTCCGTACAGATTATGAAGCTCTGCATGTGGTAATTTTTTCTTAAACAACTCTGCATGCGAAGGCTTCAAAGCCTCTCCGCTGCATACTACTTTCTTTATGCTTAAACATTCACCCTCTTCGAGATCTGTCAGGAACAACACAAGCATTGAAGGTACAAAATGGAGAATAGAGATTTGTTCTTTTTCAATCAGCGATTTCAGATACCATGTATCTTTCTGTCCGCCGGGTTTTGCAAACACAAGCTTTGCTCCCGTCATCAATGGCAAAAGCAATTCCCATACTGATACATCAAAACAGAATGTCGTCTTTTGTAAAACCGAATCCTCTTTTGATAAATTGAAATACTCCTGAGCCCAGTTCAGACGGTTTATAATTCCGCCATGCTCATTCATCACGCCTTTTGGCTTGCCTGTTGATCCGGATGTGTAGATCATGTAAGCAAGCGAATGATGATGAATTTCATATGACAAATTTTCTTCAGAATGCTCCCTTATAACAGGTAGATCTTTTTCAAGATTTATTAAACTGACATCTCTGCAGAAAGATAATTTTTCAGCGCTCCCGTTATTGCAAAGTAAAATCGTGGAACCGGTATCACTCAGCATGAATCTGATCCGCTCTTCGGGATATTCCGGATCGACAGGAACATATGCAGCGCCGGCTTTCAGGATTCCTAAAATTCCGATTATCATCTCTATACTTCTGTCTAAACAGATCGGAACAAACATTTCATTCTTAATTCCGATCGTCTTAAGATAATGCGCAAGCTGATTCGAAAGTTTATTCAGATCCGAATATGTTATGTCATTATTTTCAAATCTTACTGCAATCGAATCCGGATTTTTATTTACCTGTTCATGGAAAAAGTCAGGATAAAATTTACCGGAAGGATATTCCCTTTTTGTTTCATTAAATTCATAAAGAAGCTGATGCTCTTCTCCTATTGACAGCATAGGCAACAGACCTATCTTTTCATCAGGTGATTTTACAATAGACTGAAGCAATTCATTGTAATGAATCAGCATTCGGCTGATGGTATTCTCTTTATAAAGATCTGTGCAATATTCAACGGAAATATCCATGCCGTCTTCAGTTGCTGAAATACTGAAAGTAATATCAAATCTGGATATTTTATTCCATACACCTTCTCTGGAAAGTTCAAGTTTTCCCAAATATAGTTCGGGTACATCAGGCATGTTCTGAAGTGCAAAAGCTACCTGGAAAATCGGGCTTCTGCTCATGTCTCTTTGCTTCACAACTGCATCAACGACCTTCTCAAAAGGCGCTTCCTGATGTTCATATGCTTCAAGTGTTGTAGCTTTTACCTGTTTCAATAAATCTGTAAATGTATCGTCTCCATTAACTTCACTTCTGAAAGCAAGTGTGTTTACAAAATATCCGATAAGATCTTCCACCTCTGTCATCTGACGTCCTGCGACCGGACTTCCCACGCAAATATCTTTCTGACCGCTGTATCTGTAAAGCAATATATTGAATGCGGAAAGAAGTGTCATGAATAATGTGGCGTTTTGATTCTTGCTCAGTGAAAGTAAATTTTCACTGAGTTCTTTATTGATCTTAAACTCCGCTACGTTACCGCTGATGCTCTGAACAGCTTTTCTTGAATGATCAGCCGGAAGTTGTAATGGCTCGACTCCGTCAAGTTTCTTTCTCCAGTATTCGATCTTTTTATCTAAAACTTCACCCTGAAGATTTTCCTTCTGCCATATAGCATAATCTGCATACTGTATTTCAAGTGCCGGTAAATTTGCTTCCCGGTTCTCTTCAATTGATTTGTATAACTCCGCAAACTCTTTTACTATAACTGAAACAGACCATCCGTCAGAAGCAATATGATGCAATGTAATTATCAGAATATTATCATCTTCTGACAATTCGATCAAATGTCCTCTGAGCATAAGATCTCTGGATAGATCAAAAGGCATGTTGATCAGATCCCTGATATATTTATGAAGATCTTCAGTGTCACCTGAATTGAAAACAGAACCGTCAATAATCTCCGGATCCCATTTAGCTTCTTCCATGACGGATTGATATCCTCTTCCTTCATCTTCATAAATGACGGTACGGAGAACTTCATGCCTGTCAATAATCGACTGCATCGATTTTATCAACGCCTCTTTATTAAGCTTTCCTTTTAATCTCAAAATAGCCGGAATGTGATACTGGATGGTTCCTTCCAGTCTGTCTATAAACCATAATCTTTCCTGACTGTATGATAAAGGAATTCTGTCCGGCCGTCTCCGAACTGAGATCGGTGGAAGGGAAACTCCGCCGGACTGCTTTTGAATATGTCCGGCTAAAGACTTTATGTTTGGATTCTCAAAAACCGAATTAACTGTAATCTCTATATCCAGACTTTTCCGGATAGCTGATATTAATCTTATCACCAGTAAAGAATGTCCGCCAAGCTCAAAGAAATTATCGTGGATTCCCGCACGGTCTACTCCTAAAAGTTCTTTCCATATAGTTTCCAGTTTTTCTTCAGTCTCATTCCGCGGAGCTGCATATTCCTGACTTAGCAATTCACTAAGATCCGGATCAGGCAGCGCTTTTCTGTCAACCTTTCCATTCGCATTCAACGGAATGCTCTCAAGCTTTACCCAGATACCCGGTACCATATACTCAGGAAGTCTTGCCCTTAAATATGAATCTATTGTTTCTTTTTTAAATTCATCTTTACCGTTTGATACAATATAACCGATCAGTCTCTTATTGCCTGCTTTATCTTCCTTTGCAAGTACAACCGCACCTGTGACAAGTTCACTTTTCTCAAGCACACTTTCGATCTCACCAAGCTCAACCCGGTAACCTCTTATTTTTATCTGATCATCACTTCTCCCGAGATATTCTATATTACCGTCTGAAAGCCATCTTGCAAGATCACCTGTCCGGTACATCCTTGCATTTTCATCTTTGCTGAATACATTTTTTACAAATTTTTCTTCTGTTAACTCCGGAAGGTTCAAATATCCCTTTGCTACCTGCGCTCCCGCAATATACAATTCACCTGCTACTCCCGCAGGGACGGGTCTGCCTTTAACGTCAAGAATAAATAATTGTGTATTATCAACGGGTTTACCGATGGGTGGAAGATCCGAAAGATTATTTTTTGCCGGAACTGTATAACTGCTTACTACGTGAGCTTCTGTCGGTCCGTATTGATTGACAACAGTGATTCCCTTCTCAAGCAATTTTTCAATTTCTTTTGTTAATTTTAACTGCTCACCGGCTGTGATTATTTCTTCAAGGGAATATGTTTCACCTGAACCGGTATAAATATATTCTGCAAGATTTTTTAAGACTATAAACGGAACAAACAAATGTGTAATTCCGAATTTTTCAATATCCTTCATCACCTCTGCCATGTCAATGCGTCTTTCTCCGCTGATCAGACAAAGAGTGCTTCCGAAACACAACGTTGAAAATATTTCCTGAAAACTCACATCAAAATTCAGAGCAGTAAACTGTAATACTTTTCTCTGCCTGTTCTTAAATTGTTTATCCTGCCAAAGAAGTAAATTCACTAAATTCTTTCCGGGCATTCTTACGCCTTTGGGATTTCCTGTAGAACCGGAAGTATAAAGCATATATGCCAAATTTTCCGGATCTCTCTTGTCAGTTAAATTCTCAGGAGACTGTTCGAGGATCAAATCCGAATCAGCATCAGTAAAAATTACATCGATATCATCCGGTATATCGAAATCAAAACTATCCGCCAAATCTTTACTGCTTATAAAAATTTTTGCTCCAGAATCCTTAAGCATGAATTCTTTTCGTTCGGAAGGATATTCAGGATCTACAGGGACGTATGCTCCGCCCGCTTTCAGAACAGCAATAACAGCAGTGATCATTTCAAAACCCCGGTTCAAACAAACAGGTACTAGTGAATCCGCCTTTACGCCTTTTGATTTTAATAAATGCGCAAGCCGGTTAGCTTTTTTATTTAAATCCGAATATTTTAGTTCAACTCCGTCCAAAATAAGAGCCGCAATATCAGGCGTCTTTGCTGCCTGCTCTTCGAACAGATCCGCAATGCTTTTACTTAAATCATTATCGGCGGCTGTGTTATTGTATTCGATTAAGAGTTTTTCTTTTTCAGCTTTTGTTAAAATTTCAATTCCGGTAACATCTGTTTCGCCGGTATTAATTACCTGCAGCAGAACATTCTCAAAGTGCTCTTTGATTTCTTTTACATATTCATTACTTAGTAAAGCTGAATTGTAACTGAAGTTGATGGTAGTCTCTTTCGAGCTGCCGATCATAAGTGTAAGAGGATAGTTTGTTCTCTCTTTTATTTCAACGTTCTCGATCGTAAGGCTCCATTTTTTCGCCTTTACCAATTCACTGACAGGAAAATTTTCAAATACCAGCAGACTGTCAAAAAGATCTCCGCTGACTCCTGTCCATTTCTGTATATCCTGAAGCGGCGTGTGCTGATAAAGTCTGGATGACAATTGCTCCTTCTGCATTTCCTGAAGCCACTTGACCAGACTCTTTCCGTCTTTTAAAATTGAATGCAGAGGAAGCGTATTAATATATAACCCAACCCGCTGCTCAACACCCGGAAGATCATCCGGACGTCCGGAGACAATCACTCCGTATGCAATGTTTTCATTTCCCGTGTAATGATGCAGAAGCAAAGACCATACCCCCTGCATTACTGTATTTATAGTGAGCCTGTTCTTTTGTGCAAACTCTTCAATCAGCGAAGTGGTTTTTTCATCTAATTGTAAAACTTCAGTTTCATATTCACCTTTGCCTTTTGTTCTGTCAGCAGTTGCGCCAATGAAAGGGAGCAATGTACTCTGCTCAATTCCCTTCATATAATTACGCCAGTACTTTTCCTGACGCTCTTTGCTTCCGCGCTCAATGTATTTTATATAATCTTCAAATTTATCCTCATCCTTTTTGGCAGGTTCTTTTCCTGATAGAAAGGTTTCGTATGTGCTTAAGAACTCTTCCATTAAAACCGGAAGAGACCATCCGTCAAACAAAATATGATGCCATGTCCAAAGCATTCTGTATCTGTCTTCACTTAATTTTATCAGAGCAATCCTCATCAGAGGCGCTTCATTAAAATTAAAACCAGTATTCCGGTCAGCTTCTTCATGATCTTTCAGCGCATTAACAAGTTCTTTCCCTGAAAGACCGCTATAATCTAAAATCTCAAGGGGTAAATTTACTTCCCTGTTTACACTCTGAACCGGTATGCTTATCTCACTGTAAATAAAAGACGTTCTTAAGATCGAATGCCTCTTTATAATATAATTCCAGGTCTTTTTTAAAATATCAATATCGAGATTTAAAAAATCACACGACATCTGTTCTAAATATGCGCCTTTGCCCTCGTTATACAGCCCGTGAAAAAGCATTCCCTGCTGTAAGCCGCTTAGACGGTACAATCCCTCTATGAGATCTTTTCGCGATTTACCCTGACCGGATGCTTTTTTAGTTATTTCCATTTATAATAATTTCTTTAAATACGTTTGTTTAATAATTCATCGAGCTCATCAATACTTATGTCTGACTCCAGACCATAATCTGATGGTGTATAAACAGATCCGGATTTTTGCTGATCCATGCAGTGATCAATAAGAGAATTCATGTTTGAGTTAAAATTCTCAGCAAGTCCGCTTATTGTATCTTTTTCAAAATGAAGCTTGCTGTAACTCCAGTTTAATATTAGCTCGCCACCCTGCACCATACTGTTTACTGCTATAATGTAACTTAAAGTATGATCAGCTCCTGAGCCTTCTCCTCTTGATTCATTTGCTCCCGAGATCCATTTTCCTGAATCTACAATATTATCTATTTGACCTAAATAATTAAATACAATATTCCATGATGTTTTGGTATTTAATTTATCATTTTTATTTAGATATTTCAAAATTCCGAATCCGAGTCCTTTATCAGGAATTTGTCTCAACTGCTCTTTTACTCTCTTTATTGAATCTGAACTGTCCCAGTTCGGTGAGATCTCAAGTGAAACCGGAAAAAGACTCGTGAACCATCCAACCGTCCGGCTTGTATCCACGCCATCTGATATGTTCTCTCTTCCGTGCCCTTCAAGACCTATGACGATCTTTTTGGAAGCACTCCATTCAGTCAATGTTTGCGCAAGCGCGCAAAGCAATATATCATTTATGTCAGTATGATATACTCTCGGTACTTCATGCAAAAGCAATTCAGTCTGATCCTTATCCAGATGAAGTGTAAATGTTTCCATGTCTTTTTCTCTGACTTCACCTGAATACTCTTTGTCGGTCGGGATCTGTTCGATATCACTTACCGCATTTTCCCAGTAAATGCTTTGAGATAAAAGTCTTTCGCTGCTGCTGAATTCCTTTAAAGCATTATACCACTGACGGTATGAACTGCTTTTAACTCCCAGCTCAGCTTCTTCGTTTTTCATTAATCCTGTGATCAGTAATTCAAGATCATCAAGAATTATCCTCCATGAAACTCCGTCAACAGCAAGGTGATGAATTACTATCAGTATCCTGTTCCTGATATCACTTTCAGGTGTTTTGAATAAAGCAAACTTTGCTATCTCCCCTTTTTCAATATCAAGACTTCTCTGAATTTTATCCGATTGATCATTTATCTCCTTACCAAGATCTTCTTCTTTACAAGACTGAAGATCTATTTCAATAAGCTTTCCGGTATTAAAGCCATACTCCTGATCCCATTTGTTTTCAGTATCTTCATTATAATGATAAATAAATCTCAAAGCATCATGCTGCACGGTTAATTTATTAACAGCCTTATCCAGTACTTCAGGAGTGACTGATTTATCAATTGACAATAAAACACTCTGATTGAAATGTGAAAGATCCGAAGTGACTCCTTCAAAATACCATTGCTGAATAGGAAGTAATCCGCATTTACCGCTAAGTATTCCCTGCTCGCCTGTGATCGCAGTCCCGGTTCTTTCCGAAAGAGCTGCAGATAAACTGCTGATGGTCTGATGAATGAAAATGTCATTCGGTTTCAACTCATATCCTAGACGTCTTGCGCGGCTCTGTACCTGTATTGTAATAATCGAATCTCCGCCTAGATCAAAAAAATTATCATGAATGCCAACCTGATCAGCATGAAGAAGTTCCTTCCATATAGCGCTCAATGCTTTTTCAGTTTCATTGCGCGGCGCTTCATATTCTGCGCTGACACTTCCGGCTTCCGGCTCAGGTAATGCTTTCCTGTCAATCTTTCCGCTTGGTGTAACAGGCAGACTTTCCATCTCCACCCAAAGCGCCGGTATCATATAATCAGGTAACTTCTTTTTTAAATAATTTAAAATTTCACCTTTGTTATATTCACCCTCAGGAACAATATATCCGACAAGTCTCTTATTACCGATCTCATCTGCTTTAACCATTACAACTGCCTGTCTCACATATTCACTTTTCTGTAATACATTTTCGATCTCACCCGGTTCGATTCTGTATCCTCTTAATTTTATCTGATCATCCAGTCTTCCCATATATTCAATGTTTCCGTCCGGCAGCCATTTACCAAGATCACCTGTCCTGTATAATTTCGGAGAGTTTCCCTTGTCAAAAGGGTTCAATACAAATTTCTCAGATGAAAGTTCGGGACGGTTTAAATATCCTCTGGCAACCTGAATGCCTGCCACGCATATTTCACCGGGGACTCCGACAGGACAGATATTCATATATTTATCAACAATATAGATCTGCTGATTTGGATTTGGCTTACCTATGGTTACTACATTGTGTTCCCTTACCGGATCATCCGTAAGTGTTGCGCACACAGTTGTTTCAGTTGGTCCGTATGCATTTACTACTCTTATTCCCCGGGATGTAAATGTTTCTGCCGTTTCAATATTCAGCGCTTCTCCTGCCGAGACTATAGTTTTTATTGACGGCATTTCTGCTGTCATATCTCTGATTGTCTGCTGAAATGAAGAAGGTAATGTTGCTAATTCAATTCCGTATTCATTGATCAGATATTGAAATTTATCAGCCGAGAGAATATCTTCCTTATTACAAAGTACCAGACAGCCCCTGCTCAGCAAGGTATTGAATATGTCATAACACGATGCATCAAAACCTGATGATGCAAACTGCAGTGTCTTCATTCCCGGTTTCAGCCAAAGCAATTCTTCCTGACTAAGTGAAAGATTAACTACTCCCTTATGTTCGATCATAACGCCTTTTGGCTTTCCTGTCGAACCGGATGTGTAGATAACATATGCAAGATTTTCCGGAGTTATATCCTTTTGTAAATTTTCTTTTGAATGCTTGCTGATCTCACTTTTCTCTGAATCAATTTCAATAATTTCAACACTGTTTAATTCAGGTAATCTCAGTCCGTTATCAAATGTCTTTCTGCTTGTGATAAGTAAATTTGCATTTATATCCTCAAGCATAAACAACATTCTTTCTTCCGGATATTCAGGATCGATCGGGACATAAGCAGCGCCTGCTTTAAGTATTCCGAATATTGCAATGATCATTTCAATGCTCCTGTCTATGCAGATAGGAACAAATGTTTCGGTCTTTACCCCTTTCTCTTTTAAGTAATGGGCAAACTGATTCGAGCGTTCATTAAGTTCAATGTATGATACCTTTTCATTCTCATACTCAAGCGCTATCGATTCGGGTATTTGTTTTCCGTATTCTTCAACTATATCTGCTATAGTTTTTTCTTTTGGATAATTTCTTTCATTATCATTAAACTCAATAAGCAGCTGCCTTGACTCTTTTTCAGTGATCATATTTAAAGTACCGATCTTCTGATCAGGAGATTTCAAAACAGAAACAAGAATTTCCTTGAAGTGAGAAGTCATTCTTAAGATCGTCTCTTCAGTATAAAGATCTGTACAATACTCAACATTTCCTTCAATGCCTTCCGGTGTTTCAGTAAGACTGAAAGTAATATCGATCTTGGAAATATTATTAGAAAATTCTTCAACATTCAGGATTGCATCTCCAAGTTTGAGCTCCGGAACTTCAGGGGTATTCTGAAGCATAAAAGAAACCTGAAACAACGGGCTTCTGCTCATGTCCCGTTGCTTTACAACCGCATCAACTATTTTTTCAAAAGGAACATCCTGATGTTCATATGCTTCAAGTGTGGTTGATCTGACTTTATGCAAAAAATCTCTGAAAGGTAATTCACCGTTTATTTCACTTCTCATCGCCACTGTATTTATAAAGAAACCGATCATGTCCTCAGTCTCAGCCTGTTGTCTTCCGGCTACCGGACTTCCAACTGTGAAATCTTCCTGACCGCTGTATCTGTATAGCAATACATTATAGGCTGACAACAAGGTCATAAACAAAGTGACATCATTCTGTCTGGAAAATTTAAGCAACGAATCTGTCAGATTTTTGTCAATACTGAAGTTTGCATTTGCACCCTTTTTACTCTGAACTGCCGGTCTTGCAAAATCAACAGGTAGCTGAAGAGGCTCTACTCCATATAATTTTTCTTTCCAGTAATCTAATTTATTGTCTAATACTTCACCCTGAAGATATTCTCTTTGCCAGATAGAATAATCGGCAAACTGAATTTCAAGAGGATTTAGATCAGGATCCCTCTTCTCTTCATGTGCTTTGTAGAACTCAACTAGTTCTTTTACAATTACTGAGATAGACCAGCCATCAGATGCAATGTGGTGCATAGTTAAAACGAGTATCTGCTCATCGTCATTTAATTTTATTAAATGTCCTCTGAGCATGTTATCTGCTGCAAGATCAAACGGAACATTGATCAGCTCCTGAATATAATTCTTTAACGCGGTCTGATGTCCATTATATTTTGTACCGTCAATAAATTCAAGCTCAAATCCGTCTTTCTCATTTACATACTGGTAAGCTTTTCCTTCATGTTCTTTGATAACTGTACGGAGTATTTCATGTCTGTTTACAATATTCTTAAACGTACTTTCCAAAGCTTCTGTATCAACATTCCCTTTTATTCTTAAAACAGCAGGCATATGATACTGAATGCTTCCTTCAAGTTTATCAATGAACCAGATCCGCTCCTGCGAGAATGATAAAGGTATAAATTCCGGCCGCTCTTTTATTTTGGCAATCGGTAATTTATAAACTTTGCTGTCTGAATTTTTTTCCAAAAGGCGTGCAAGCTCTTCAACTGTAGGCTGAATGAAAAAATCTTTTATTGAAAGTTCGTAACCGAGCTCTTTCCTGACTGAAGAGATAACCCGCATAGCTAAAAGTGAGTGACCGCCGAGATCAAAGAAGTTATCTTTAATTCCGATACGATCTGCATGAAGCAATTCTTTCCATATCTCCGCAAGTTTCTCTTCGGTTATATTTCGCGGAGCAATATATTCATTACTTGCATATTCGGTATCTGCAGGTTTCGGTAATAATTTTTTATTGATCTTTCCGCTTTGATTTAAAGGGAAACTTTCCATTTCAACCCATACAGCCGGAACCATGTACTGAGGGAGTTTACTCTGCAGATATGAAATTGCTTCTTCTTTTTTAAAGTCTCCGGATGTTGTCACATAAGCAACAAGTCTCCTGCTGCCGCTTGCATCTTCAGGCGCAAGCATAACAGTCTGCTGCACCAAGCCGCTTTGCATTAGCACGCTTTCTATCTCACCAAGTTCAATTCTGAAACCTCTGATCTTTACCTGATCATCCATCCTGCCGGCATACTCTATATTTCCGTCAGGCAGCCATCTGCTCAGATCACCGGTCCTGTATATTCTGCTGCCTGGAATTTTGCTGAAAGGATCTTTAACGAATTTTTCTTTGGTTAACTCGGGACGATTCAGATAACCTCTCGCAACCTGTACTCCTCCGATATGAAGCTGACCTATTCCGCCTACAGGTACGAGTTCATCTTCATTATTCAGTATATACATTGAAGTATTTGAGATTGCTTTACCAATCGGTACAATCTCAATTTTCTTACCGTCTCTGGGCAATTCCCAGTATGTAACTTCTATAGCTGCTTCCGTTGGTCCGTATAAATTATGTAATTCGGTCTTTTCAAATTTCTCTTTAAACAATTCCGCATGTGAAGGTTTAAGAGCTTCACCGCTGCAGACTACATATTTTAATCCAGTATTATCTCCACGCTCAATATCATTCAGATATATCTCCAGCATCGAAGGAACGAAATGAATCATCGTAATTTTTTCTTTATCAATAACTGATTTCAAATATGAAGTATCCTTTTCACCACCCGGTCTTGCAAATACAAGTCTAGCTCCGGAGATCAGGAATGAGAATAATTCCCATACAGACACATCAAAACAATAAGTTGTTTTCTGCAGTATTGAATCTTCTGAGGTCAAATTAAAATAATCCCTTCCCCAAAGAAGTCTGTTAACAACTCCTCGATGCTCATTCATCACACCCTTCGGCCGGCCTGTCGAACCGGATGTATAAATAACATAAGCAAGATTGGTTGAATTTATTACTGTATCAACTTTCTCTTTCGAAAACTTTTCTATCTCACTCCAGTCCGAATCAATATTTACCAGTTCAGTATTCACCGGAAATATAAAACGAGAGCTGCTTTCTTTCTTACTTACAACAATTGAAGCCGATGTATCTTCAAGCAGAAAATTAATTCTTTCCTGCGGGTATTCCGGATCAACAGGAACATATGCCCCTCCCGATTTCATTATGCCAAACAGACCGATTATCATTTCAAGACTTCTCTCCAGACAGATCGGAACTAATGTTTCAATCTTTACTCCCTTACTATGTAGATAATGAGCAAGTTGATTTGATTTCTCATCCAGCTCTTTAAATGTCAGCTTTTCATCTTCAAAAACTACTGCTATGCTATCCGGAGTCTTCTTTACCTGATCTTCAAATAATTCAAATATGGTTTTGTCTTTTGGATAATCAACTTCCTTTCCGTTAAAGTCTGAAAGTATCTGATGTTCTTCCTGTTTTGTAAGCATCGGCAAAGAACCTATCTTATTCTCCGGATCTTCCGCGACAGAATTTAACAACTCCTTAAAATGAGTCATCATTATTGCTATCGTATTCTCTTTGAACAGGTCAGTACAATAATCAGCCGAGCCAATAAGCCCTTCAGGGGTTTCTGTCATGGAAACAGATATATCAAACTTGGAAATATTATTTACAAATTCTTCTTTTTCCAAAACAAGTTTATTCAGATCTATCTCAGGCACTTCCGGAGCATTCTGTAAAATAAACATTATCTGAAACAGCGGACTTCTGCTGACATCCCTTTGTTTGACAACAGCTTCTACAATTTTCTCAAAAGGTACTTCCTGATTTTCAAAGGCTCCGAATGTATTGATTTTAACCTGCTCAAGTAAATCTGTAAAAGTAAATGAATTTTCAATTTCATTTCTGAGTACAAGTGTATTCACAAAAAACCCTATCAAATGTTCAGCTTCTTTCTGCTGTCTTCCGGCTACAGGACTTCCAACACTTATATCCTTCTGACCGCTGTATCTGTAAAGAAGTATATTGAATGCTGCAAGTAAAGTCATGTAAAGTGTTGCGCCGTTTTGTTTAGACAACTGCTCAAGTTTATCTGTGAGTTCTTTGCTTATCTTAAACTCAAAGGATGCGCCTCTGATACTCTGGACTGCAGGTCTTATAAAATCAGCCGGAAGCTGAAGCGGTTCGGCTCCGGTTAATTTTGATTTCCAGTATTCCAGTTTTTTATCTAACACTTCATCTGTAAGATATTTTTTCTGCCATATGGAAAAATCTGCATATTGAATCTGTAACGGAAGCAAATTTGCTTCCCTGTTTTCACAATATGCTTTGTAAAGTTCTGAAAGTTCATTTACAATTACTGACAAAGACCAGCCATCTGAAGATATGTGATGCATTGTTACCACAAGAACACTTTCATTTTCATCAACATTAATAAGATCCGCTCTCAGCATAAAATCCGATAAAAGATCAAATGGTTTATTGATAAGATCCTGAATATAGCTTTGTAATCCGGCAGCATCATTTTTGAATTCTGCACCGTCCATTTCATGAAGCCCCCATTTGTTACTATTCAGTATTTTCTGATATCCCGTACCGTTTTTTTCATATATAACTGTTCTTAAAACTTCATGTCTTTCAATAATACTTTGCAATGCTTTTGATAAAGCAGTTTTATTAATATCACCTTTCAATCTGAATACAGCCGGGATGTGATACTGGACTGTACCTTCCAGACGGTCTATAAACCATAATCTTTCCTGACTGAATGATAACGGAATATGTTCCGGTCTATCATCCGCTTTGATCGGCGGTAAAACTGAGAAAGAATTTCCTTTCAGGATCAGGTCAGCCAGTTCGGTAATTGTTGGATAATAAAAAATATCTTTTATGCTTATCTCAGAATTAAATTCCCGCCTGATAGCCGAGATCAGTCTAATTGCAAGCAAAGAATGTCCGCCGAGCTCAAAGAAGTTATCGTTAATTCCCGCCTGCTCAATGTTTAAAAGGTCTTTCCAAATTGCAGCAAGTTTTTCTTCAGTCTCATTCCGCGGAGCAATATATTCATTTCTTAAAAGTTCACTGGCATCAATATCCGGTAAAGCTTTTTTATTGATCTTTCCGCTGGTGTTAAGAGGCAGGCTTTCCATTTCAACCCAGAGAGCAGGAATCATATAATCCGGAAGTTTATGTCTGAGTTGTGAGATGATCTCTTCTTTATTGAAATTAAAACCATCTTCCGGTACTACATATGCAACTAGTTTTTTTGTACCCGCTTTATCTTCCTTTGCAAGTATTACTGCATTACTTACCGATTCTATTTCAAACAATACACTCTCGATCTCACTCAGCTCAATTCTGTACCCGCGTATCTTGACCTGATCATCTATCCTTCCAAGATATTCAATATTCCCCTCAGCAGTCCATCTGCACAGGTCACCTGTTTTATATATTTTAGAATCCGGATCATTACTGAACGGATTCGGAATAAATTTTTCCTTTGTTAATTCTTCATTGCTGATATATCCCATAGATACACCATCTCCGCCGATATGCAGCTCTCCTCCGACACCAACCGGAACTAATTTTCCCGATGTATCCAGAACATACAGCTGAGTATTGGATAAAGGTTTTCCGATCGGAACCGTGCCTTCATTTCTTTTTTCATTAACGGTATATGAAGTTGCATAGGTTGTTGTCTCCGTAGGTCCGTAAACATGCATGATGACATTATCACCAACTACATCCAGGGCTCTGTTTACGTGTGAAAGCGAAACCATTTCACCTCCGAATAATATCTTTCTCAAACTCCTGAAAGCCTCCGCATTAATATCAACAATCGTATTGAACAAAGCTGTTGTCATAAAGACAACAGAAATTTTTTGTTCTGTCATAACTCTCGCAAGTTCGTCTCCGTCCGATGCCCATTCATCTTTTATCAGATGCAGACTGGCACCGGTCAGAAGCGATCCATAGATATCATAAGTCGAACCGTCAAAAGAATAATTTGACCATTGAAGCACCCTGTCTCCTTCTCTGATCGCTATGCCGCCTGTATCATAAACAAGTTTGATAACATTTCTGTGACTTACTGCAATACCTTTAGGACGGCCTGTTGTACCTGAAGTAAACATTACATAAATGCATGAATCAATTTTAGCTTTTATGCCCGGTGTTTTATCTGAAGCAGATTCTGAATCTTCTATATTTATGAAATCATAAAAAGAAAATTCTTTTAGACCACTTTTTTCAAGTAAGTTTTTATCGGTATATACAATATTTTTAATTCCACAGTCTTCCGTGATGAATTGAATTCTTTCAGCAGGGTAATCGGTATTGAACGGAACATAGGAGCAACCTGCTTTTAGTATCCCGAATATTCCGGTCATCATCTCAATACATCTGTATGATAACAATCCGATCTTATCACCCGGATTAATTCCTTTTCCGATCAGATGATTAGCAAGTTTACTGGCACGATCATCGAGTTCCTTATAAGTAATGCTTTCATTTTCATATACCACTGCAATTGACTCAGGTGTCTTTAAAACCTGCTCTTCAAATAATTCGACAGCACTTTTATCAACGGGATATTCAGCTTCTGTATCATTGAATTCTGATAATAATTTTTTCTCATCAGATTCAGAAAGTATATAAATATCATTAATACTTTTTTTCTCATTTGAAATTATCTGCTGAAGTACATTCTCAAAGTGTTTGCTTATCTCATTAATGTATTCCCGGTTGAATACATTTTCATTATAAATGAAATTAATATTTATCTGATCCGAATTATTTATAAGCAAAGATAAAGGATAATTACTCTGCTCCTTCATCATGACATTATCAACTTTAAGCTTCCAGTTCTTGGATCTGATGAGCTCGTTTAGCGGATAATTCTCAAATACAATTATGCTGTCAAACAGATCACCACTTATACCTGTTTGATTCTGAATTTCCTGTAATGGTGTGTATTGATACTTAGCAGACTCAACCTGTTTGCTTTGAATTTCCTGAAGCCAGTTAATCGTCTCTGCTTTATCTTTTTGTAAAAGTCTGGAATGAAGAGGAAGAGTGTTGATGTATAGCCCGACTTTCTTTTCTATTCCCGGCAGTTCGTCCGGACGGCCTGAAACGATCACTCCGAATGCAACATCTTCATTTCCTGTATATCTGTGCAGAAGATATGACCAGACACCCTGCAGTAAAGTATTTAATGTTAAGCGGTTCTTTTGTGCGTATGATTCTGCTCTATCCTTTGTCTCTTCATTCAGGATCAAATTAAAAGTATCATAATCTCCGACGCCTTTTGTTCGCTGGGTTGTAATACCCGAAAATGGAAGCAGAGTACTTTGCTCAATTCCCTGCATGTAATCCTTCCAGTAAATCAGCTGTTCATCTTTATCTTTTCTTTCCAGGAACCTGATGTAATCAAGATAATTATCAGAATCCGTTTTTATATTTTCATCACTACCTGTAAGATCTTCATAAGTCTTTAAAAACTCTTCCATCAGAATTGCAAGTGACCAGCCGTCAAATAACAAATGATGCGAAGTCCATATCATTTTATAATTGCTCTCATCGAGTTTCAGCAGGACAATATTCATTAGCGGCACAGAGCTCAGGGAAAAACCGTTTAAACGGTTTTTTTCGCTAATTCCCTCAATAGTCAGCCGCTGCTCTTCGCTTCCCATCCCGCTCAGATCCTTCAAAATTACAGGCATCTCAACATCCCTGTATACCACCTGAACCGGAATTCTGAACACATCATTATAAAAACCACTTCTTAGCGAACTGTGATTTACTATGAGCTGATTCCAGCTCTTCCTTATCAGTTCAATATCCGGATCTTTCAGATCACAGCTCAGCTGTTCAATATATGCTCCGCCGTCAGTATCATATAAAGCATGGAACAGCATTCCTTCCTGAAGACCACTTAATCTGTATATCGATTCTATATTATTTCTTCGGGTTGTGTCCCCGTATTTTTCATCGAGAAATCCGTCAAGTTCTTCATAACTTATTTCTGAACCAAGACCGAAATCCGAAGGAGTAAATATAAGATCTGAATTTTTAACTCCGAGACAGTGTGTAATTATTGTATTCAGATTTTCTGAATAATCACTGGTAAGTTTATTTATCGTATCAAATTCAAAATGCTTGGTGCTGTAGTTCCAGTTTAAAACTAACTTATCATCTTTAATGATGGCATTGATTGTCAGTTTCTCTCTTACTTTTTGTTCCGGACTAATGTCTGTTCCGGCAGCTGCAGGAGTACCGGAAAATATATTGCTTTCGCCTGTCACGTTATCCAGTTGCCCTAAATAATTATACAATATTTCCGGAGTAATGCTGTCTTCAAAATTCCCGTTTTTATTTATATACTTTAACACACCATATCCCAGCCCTTTACCGGGAATTCTTCTAATCTGTTCTTTTACAGACTTTATATGATCCGAAATATTTTTTTCAGAATCTGCGTTCAGCAGTACAGGATATATACTCGTGAACCACCCTACCGTCCTGCTTATATCTATTCTATCGGAAATTTCTTCACGTCCATGACCTTCCATTCCGATTACAATCTGCCCGGAATTTTCTCTGCTGCATAATGTCATGGCTAAAGCGCAAAGCAGAATATCATTAATATCAGTATGATAAATACCCGGAACATCCTTTAATAAATGACGGGTCTTAGTCTGATCTAGTTCTACAGTCTTTAATTCTATATCTTTTGCAATTAATTCAGCTGAATATTCTTTATCGACTTTAATTTGTTTATAACTATCCTGAATTTGTTTCCAGTAATTTTCCTGAGATTGTAATCTTTTACTTTTTCCGAATTCCGCAAGTGCCTGATACCATTGTCTGTATGAGCTTCCTTTTTCTCCAAGCTCCGGTTCAATTCCATTCCGGTAATTTTCCAGGATCATTTCAAGATCACCAAGTAAAATTCTCCATGAGACTCCGTCAACAGCAAGATGATGTATTATAATGAATATCCTGTTATTTAATTCTTCTTCAGGTGTTAATACTAATACAAACCTTGCTAGTTCACCTTTCTCAATATCCAGACTCTTCTGATAATTTTCAGCATGCTCTTTAATTAAATCTTCTAATTCTTTTTTATCTGCTCTTGAATTTCTAAGATCAGCAGTCAATAATATTCCGTTTGCAGTTCCGTATCTCTGTATCCATTCATTTTCATTTTTACGATATTCAAATCTTAACGCATCGTGATAAGAAGTTAATTGTTCTACGGCTTTACCGAGCATTTCCTGTGTAATACTTTTATCAATGCTTAGCAGAATACTCTGATTGAAATGTGATTTATTCTCCCCTGCTCTTTCAAAATATGCTTGCTGAACCGGAAGTAATCCGGCAATACCGGATAACAATCCCTGCTCCCCTGTATAAATATCCTTTGATCTTGTCTCAATTGCAGATGATAATTTTCTGATAGTCTGATAAATAAATATATCAGCAGGTTTCATTTCTATACCTGCTCTTCTTGCTCTGCTTACCACCTGAATAGTAATGATCGAATCACCTCCGAGTTCAAAAAAATTATCATTTATTCCGACTTTATCCAAATTCAATAATTCTTTCCAGATCCCGGCAATAGAAATTTCAATTTCATTTCGGGGCTCTTCATGTTCATTTGTCAGAAGTTCACTAAGATCAGGATCGGGTAAAGCTTTTCTGTCAACCTTTCCGTTCTTATTCAATGGTAAACTTACCATATCCACAAATATTGCGGGGATCATATACTCTGGAAGTTTTCTTCCCAGATATGCAATGATCCTTTCCTTATCAAATTTCCCTTCAGGTACTATATATCCGATGAGTCTCTTTCCGCCTGATGATGTCTCGGAAGCTACTACAACAGACTGCTTAACTGCTCCGCTTTCCTGAATGACACTTTCTATTTCACCAAGTTCAATTCTGAAACCTCTGATTTTTACCTGATCATCTATTCTGCCTTTGTATTCAATATTGCCGTCATCAAGCCAACGGCAGATATCCCCGGTTTTATATAATGTTGAATCAATGTCTTTACTGAATGGATTTTTTATGAAACTCTCTTTAGTCAGTTCCGGAGAATTCAAATATCCGCGGGCCAAACAATCACCTCCTAAATACAACTCACCGTTGACTCCTACGGGTACTCTGTTTCCGGCTTTATCAAGAATGTAAACTTTGACATTAGAAAGCGGTTTCCCGATAGGAAGTGAATTTCCATAAAATTTATTTTCAGATGCGTTAAATTCTATCGCCGTAACAGTTGTCTCTGTTGGTCCATACTCATTATAAAATACGGTGGTGTTTTTCCAGTAATCGGCTAATTCTGGCTTGCACACATCACCACCTGCTATTACTCTTTTAAAATAAATATGGTTTTCCGGTTTTACATTTTCCAGAAATGAAGGTGTAGCGTGGAGATGTGTTATTTTCTGATCAACTAAAAATTTTTCAAAAAGCTCTTTATTGAGCTGCAATCCATCCGGAATCAAAACAAGAGGCACTGCATTAAATAAAGCAAGAAAAATCTGTTCGACTGATGCATCAAAACTGAAATTTGCGAATTGTAAAATTCTTTCATCTTCTGATATTCCAAAATATTTAGTCTGAGCAAATATGAGATTTACAACTGTTCCGTGCTCTATCATTACGCCTTTCGGCTTGCCTGTGGATCCTGATGTATAAATTATATAAGCAAGATTTTTCTGATCAATATTTACTTTGACATTTTCTTTTGAATGACTTTTTATCTCCTGATCAGTATCAAGTTCAGTTGCTCTGTCAGAATACTCAGCAGGTAGTTTTGATCTGCATTTCTTACTGCTGAGAATAAATTCAGCTCCGGTATCTTCAATTATAAACTTTTTCCTGTCCTCAGGGTATTGGGGATCAATGGGAACGTATGCCGCTCCTGCCTTGAGAATACCGAGTATTCCCGCAATCATATCAAATCCACGCTCAATACAGATCGGAACTAATGTTTCATTTTTAATTCCCCTGCTTATCAAATAATTTGCGATCTGATTCGACTTCTCATTAAGTTCAGGATATGTTAAACTTTGATCTTCATAAATCAAGGCTGCTTTATCAGGAGTATTCTCTGTCCGCTCTTCTATAATTTCTATAATACTTTTTTCTTTCGGAAATTCAGCATTCGTTCCGGCAAAAGCATCTAATTGTATATTTTCATCTTCGGTTAATATCGATAATGAATCTATTTTTTCTTCAGGTGATCTGGCAATAGAATTCAGCAGCTCCGAATAATGATCTGCCATTCTTAAAATTGTTTTCTCATTAAAAAGCTCTGTGCAGTAAATGATCTCACATTTCAATTCACTCTCAGTTTCAGTAATATTGAAAGTAATTTCATACATTGATGTATCAGGGATCAGATCTTCGCGTTCAATTTCCAGATCATTTAATTTCAATGCTTCAGCCTCAGGTGTGTTATGAAGGATGAACATTACCTGGAACAATGGACTTCTGTTTAGTATCCTCTCCTTTACAGTTGCTTCCACTACTTTTTCAAAAGGCACTTCCTGATGACCAAATGCTTTAAGTGAATTAGATCTGACTTCTTTTAGAAATTCAGTGAATGGAATATTACCTTTTACTTCGTTTCTCAGCGCAAGTGTATTTATAAAGAATCCGATGAGCTTCTCAAATTCCTGTTTATGTCTGCCTGCTACAGGAGTTCCTGCACATATATCTTCCTGACCAGTGTACCTGTAAAGAAGTACATTGAAAGCCGAAAGCAATGTCATGAAAAGCGTAGCATTATTTTCATTTCCTAAAACAACAAGTTTGTCCCTTAATTCTTTTTTAATTTCAAATTTTACTGAAGCACCGCGGATACTTTGTGAATTTGGTCTGGGAAGATCAGTAGGCAGTTCGAGTGGCTCTACTCCCTGAAGTTCATTTTTCCAGAATTCCAGTTTATTATTCAGAATTTCATCCCGGATATTCTCACGCTGCCAAATGGCATGATCGGCGTATTGAATATTCAGCTCAGGCAAAATACTTTTCCTGTTCTCAATGAAAGAAGAATATAGTTCCAGAAACTCTTCCGCAAAAATAGAAACAGACCATCCGTCTGAAGCTATGTGATGCAAGGTTATGATCAATATATTTTCATCAGTTCCTGTGTTGATAAGATCTGCTCTGACCATGTGATCATTTGAAAGATCAAATGGTTTGTTGATCAATTGCCGGATATATCTTTTTAATCCCGCAGGATCATCTTTAAATATTGTCCCGTTTGATTCGTTTAATTTCCATACTGTATTTTCATTTATCTTCTGATAAGATTTTCCGTCAATTTCAAAATATACAGTCCTCAGTATTTCATGTCTTCTGATTATTTCATTTAAAGTATTAACTAAAGCTTCTTTATTGAGTTTTCCGTTTAACTTAAACACAGCCGGTAAATGGTATTGCAAACTTCCTTCAAGCTTATCTATAAAAAGTAATCTTTCCTGACTGAATGATAACGGAATTTCTTCAGGCCTTTTTCTGACTGAAACGGAAATGTCAGATTTTTCTTCAGACTTATTTTCCTTTTTCTTATCTATTAATCCGGCTAACTGAGAGATAGTTGGTTTTAAAAAAATTTCACTTGTCTCAAGCTCTACAGAAAAATGTGAAGAGATGCGTGACAGCAGCTGAATAGCTTTAATACTGTTTCCGCCTGACATAAAGAAATCATCGCCCGTACCGAAATCACCATGACCAAGCAAGTTCTTCCAGTATTCAAACAGAACTTTTTCAGTCTCACTTACTGGAGCGATAAAATTACTGCTGTCAGAACTGACAGTTTTCTTATCTTTGGTATTTAGTAAATTAAGAAGGTCTTTACCTGTTTTGCCTTTTAATGTATTTGATTGTTTTTTCTTCAATATGTTTTAAACCGCGGTTTCCTCTGTTAGTTTTATGTTTTTACTGTGAGCGTTAGTCTTTGTATCAATATTCCATTCTGAATTTGCCAGAAATTCCTGAAATGGTTTATTCTTTTGAGTAGGCTGAAAATAAAGTTTAATTTCGCCTAAACCTTTTTCTACACAATAGCTTTCAAGCTCTGATAAGATAGTTCCTTCCACATTCCTGCCAAGTACTCTGCAGCTTAATAGAAATGTGTCTATTTCAAGAATGTTACCGTTAACTTTTCCCATAACCAAACCGACTATACCGTATTCTCCGAATCTGTCCTTTACATCAACAATCCTGCAAATGGAATTTTCATCACCGGTATATCTTTTAACTTCTTCAGGAGTTTTTCTGACTCCGTTAAGATTAAACTGATTGGTTCTTAATGTTAACTGAACCGCTCTTTCAAGATCTTTTGGTCCCGGAGCTTTCATATCCACTTTTATCTCAAGTGATTTCAGAAAATCATCAAGTGTACCGAAGTTTTCTTCTTCAGATTTTCTCTGCTTTTCGACTTTGTACATCTCATTTCTTTTTCTGTCCTCATCTGTGATCCGGAAATAATCAAAAGCCCAGATATGATTAAGAAATTCTGAAAAACTTTCATCTTCACCGGGTAATGTCAAAGATAAAACATCGGGACAATTCTGTGTCATCTGGTCAGTCTCAAATTCATTGTCATCTACAAAAATAAAGCTGTTTATTCCCAGATTTAATTCCTTTGCTATTGATACCAGGTTTTGAGGTTTCGGCTCCCAGTTAATCCTGTGTGCCGCAATGTGTTCACGTTTTAATTTCATTCCGGGATGTTTGTCAAATACTTCCCAGACATCATCTTCATTATTCTTGCTGCTTAAAACTAATAAGAATCCTTCGTTATATTTTTCTATAAAAAATTCCTGCAGCTCAGAATAATTCTCATCTATTTCTACATTAAGTGCTCCCACTTCCCCGCAGATTCCTTTCCATAATGTATTGTCACAGTCTAGAGCTATAACTTTATATGAAGGATTCATAAACGCACTTACCTTTCTTGTCATGTATGTTCCGAGTGCCGCATAAAATTCCGGAGTAAATGGCATATGACCGAGCTCATCCGTTTTCGGATCATAAACATCTTCGACATCATACAGTTCTTTAATAACATTAACATCTATGAATTGTACAGAAGATATCCTGTTGAGAAATAATTCAAGCTCTTTATTTATTTTATCTAAATGATCAACGGTTTCCTTCTCAAAATCTTTATCAGTTATTGAATTTACCGGAACGATCATTACTAAAAACGGTATGTATATTTTTTCAACGGCATTTTTTAAAATTTCCAGAAATTCTTTAAACGTTTTGTCCAAAAATTCTATCTGCTCTGATGCATTGTCAGCTTTTTTATCTCTCAGCCAATCTTCCGTTCTGATGAATAAAAAATTAATTCCTTTGTCACTGTACAATAAACTTCCGGGATTCATCAGCTGCTGAAACACCTGATTGTATGGTGCAATATCAATTTTAATTTTTATGCCGATCTCATTGCTCCAGTATTCCATGTATTCTTTTACCGGCTCTGTCACAAATGATGAGCAAACATTTACGGGCATTGAGGCCACAGTTGATTTTTCCTGAACTGATTCTTTATTTATATTAATTTCCGTCTCCATCTTTTTATTTTCATTACTCCACTTTATATATTCTGATAAATAATTATCCGGTTTACTGACAGCATTTTCAAGAAGTCCGATATAATCATCCAGAAATTCTTTCATTCTTTTCTCCGAATATAACCTTGTATTGTAACTTAAATGTAAATTAATTCTTAAATCATCCGGTACAGCATCCAGTTTAAAATCCAGAACTGACTGAAACAGATCTTCATTTCCTGATCCGTAAGATTTTAATTCTATAACTTCATTATGTGTTTTATCCGTTTCGGAATTGGATTTCATTTCCGATAAATTATCAATGATCTGAAAATTCATCATTGTATCAAAAAAAGGATTCCTTGAGACATCCCTCTTTTTTATAATATCCTCAACCATTAGATCGAAAGGGTAATCCTGATTATTGAAAGCTCCTACTATATCATTTCTGCATTTGCCTATAAACTCGGATAATTTTAAATGCTTCTCAGGCGAAATTCTGACCGGTAGAAAGTTTATGAATACTCCTACAAGATCTTCAAGATCAGGATGACTTCTCCCTGAGCTCACTGTTCCGATAACAACATCTTCCTGACCGCTTCCCGCGGCTACGGATAGTCCGTAAAGGATCATCATTAAATTATTCAGGGAAACATTATTTCTGACTGCCATCATCTGAAGCTCTGAGGTCAATTTCTCAGAAACTATCCCGCTGATTTTATTCCCTGAATATGAAAGAACTTCCGGTCTTTCATTATCCGCCGGAAAATCCAAAAGAGGAATACCGTTTTTATAAACTTCCTTCCAGTATTTCCCCTGCTCCTCAAAAGTTGATTTATGCCATTCGGCATAATCTTTATATTGTATCGGAAGAGGCTTAATATCATTTTCTTCTTTAAGACAGCAAGAATTATAAAAGCTTAAAAAATCATTTATCAAAATTTCTTTCGACCAGCCGTCACTGATTATATGATGAATATTGAAAAGTACAATATGTTTTTCTACGGATATTTTAAATAAATAAATTCTTATGAGCGGACCTGTTTTAAGATCAAACGCTTTTTTTATATCTTCTTCTCTGTATTCTTTTATTATTGCATCAGCGTTTTCTGAACCGGTAAGATCTTTCTCAAATATTTCAAACCCTGTGCTTTCATAAGATAGTATTTTCTGATACGGCTCGCCTCTGTTTTCAATAAAAACTGTTCTGAGTATTTCATGCTTCTTCACTACTTCTTCAAATGCCGATCTGAAAGCATCGGGATTTAATTTACCTTTTATCTCAAACAGATTTGAAACATTGTATGCTTCAGATCCATCTTTGAATTTACTAAGTATCCAGAATCTCTTCTGAGCATGTGACAATTCATAAAGATCCTTTTCCGGTTGTTTTTTAATATCTGGAAACTGGGTACTCTTTTCAATTTCAAGTGCTTTTGAAAGTCTGTAAATAGTGGGATTTGAAAATATTGTCCCGATGTCAGTTCTGACATTCAACACCTTATTGATCCTTGAAGAGAGTCTGACTGCATTTAGACTATGACCTCCTAGTTCAAAGAAATTATCATTAATTCCTACCTTTTCAATTTTTAGAATTTCTTTCCAGAGTTCAGATAATTTTACTTCAATTTCTGTTTCCGCTTCCTGATATTCGGCATTTACTGTTTCACTGATCTGGGGATCCGGAAATGCTTTCCTGTCAATTTTACCGTTGGATGTTACAGGAAATGATCCCATTTCAACCCAGACAGCCGGGATCATATATTCCGGTAATTTTTTTGCAAGGAAATTTCTGATCCTGTCACTTTCATATCCATGCTCAGGTATTACATAAGCAACTAATCTGTTATTTCCGCTGCTGTCAGTACCGGATAACACCACTGAATTTTTTACAAGCCCTGAATCAAGTATCACTGCTTCAATTTCGCCAAGCTCTATTCTGTAACCGCGGATCTTTACCTGATCATCTATTCTCCCAAGAAACTCTATATTTCCGTCTGTCATCCATCTTCCCAGATCACCTGTTCTGTACATTAACTCTTTTCCGGATTTTATAAACGGATTATTTACAAACTTTTCCTCAGTTATCTCAGGCAGATTCAAATAACCTCTAGCAAGACAATTCCCCGATATGCATATCTCACCGGAGACTCCGACCGGACAGATCTCATTATAGTTGTCAGCTATATATACACGAATATCGGATAGTGGTTTTCCGATCGGTAAAGTTAAATTACTGAAAGTTTTCCGGTCATTTCTTACCTGATATTCTATAGCTGTAACTGTAGTTTCAGTCGGACCATATTCATTATAAAAATTAACTTTATCTTTCCAGTTATCACTTAATTCATGTTTGCAAACATCCCCGCCTGCTATGACCCTTTTAAGATCAGGGAAATTGCTGCTATCCGGAACAATGTTTTCAAGAAATGCCGGAGTTGCATGAAGATGAGTTATTTTTTTCTCAATTAAATATTCATTGAATTTTTCCTGATCCAGCTGAAGTCCTTCACGAAATAAAACTAAAGTTGCACCATTGGTCAAAGCCAGAAATATCTGTTCGACAGATGCATCAAAACTGTAATTTGAAAACTGCAATATTCTGTCAGCAGAAGTAATATTAAAATATTCACTTTGTGCTCTGACAAGATTTACTACGGTTTTATTTTCTATGATAACACCTTTTGGTTTACCTGTCGAACCGGAAGTGTATATCACATATGCCGCATTTTCAGATTTCAGATCTGTCTTTGGATTATCTGATGATTGATTTTTCAGTTTCAAAATTGTTTCAGGATCATCAAGAATTATATTTTCTATGTTTCCATTATCGTGTAATTTCAATGAACTCTTACTGCTGCTTAAAATAATACTCGCATCTGTATCCTGAAGCATGTAACTGATCCTGTCTGCCGGATACTCCGGATCAATCGGGACATAAACACCGCCAGCCTTGAGAATTCCAATAATTCCAATTATCATATCCAGACTTCTTTCAATAATTATCGGTACAAGTTTTTCATTTTTTACACCTTTTAAAAGTAAATAATTTGCCAGTCTGTTGGAGCGGGTATTGAGTTCCTGATATGACAGCTCTTCGTCATGAAAGATGAGAGCTGGATTATCAGGTGAGTTCTTAACCTGATCAGGTATAAGGTCTGTAAGTAAAACGGAATTGAATTCCGTTTTACCCAACAAAACTGTCCCGTTGAATCCCTCAAGTAAATTCTCCTCTTCCGGCGGAATAATTCTTACTCTTTTCAATTCCGATGAAAAATTTTCCTTTAATTGCTTTATAACAAACAATATTCTTTTTACAAAAAGCTCTGCTTCAGTTTCATTAAAATATTCCCTGCTATATTTGACAATAAACTGAACGGGATTTTCTTTTCCGTAATCCCTCCAGTATAACTGCAGAGGACCTGTATCATAATCACTTTCCAGTCTTATTACTTCTGATTTTATTTCACTTCCAAAATCAGGTGAAAAATTCAAAGGCTCATAATTTAAACTGACCTCAAATAAATTTTCCTTTTGTATATCTCCTGATGACTTATCCTTTAGATTTCTTTTGATCTCACTTAAAGGATAATTCTGATGCCGGTAATCGCTTCTCTGTGCCTGCTTGATGAAATGCAGAATATCTTTTACTGTCTGATCTCCTTCATATACTCCCCTGAATGGCAATACTCCGCTGAACATTCCTACTGTATTTCGTAATACCTTCGAACCTCTTTTATGTACCGGTACACCAATAACAGGTTCTTTCACCTTTGAAGTCTTTCCAAAATAAATTAATAAAGCTGCTAAGATCAATTGCTGAATTCCGGAATCAGTTGTCTTCTCAATTTCTGACAACTCAGCTTTTTCTTCTTCCCGTATATTTAAAACATATTTTCCAATATCAATCACTGACTTATCTTTCCTGATATACTTTCTCTGTAATAAAGGTTCAGATCTGTGACTTATCTTTTCCTTCCAGTATTTCTCATCATTACTGTATGTTCCGGAATTTAAATATTCACCGGACTTTGAGATCTCTTCCAGATATGAAGGATAATTAAATTCATCTTCACCACCTTCTGTTAATGATTTATATTTTTGTGCTACATATTGAATGAAAACTATAAAACCAAAACCATCAGTGATCAAATGATGATATCTTCCGAAAAACCAATGTTCTTTATCAGATATTTTTAAAAGAGAATGTTCATATAAAGGATTTTCCTTTTTCAATATAAAAGGTGTATTGAATCTGTTTTGCATCCATCGAATAGCATCTTGTTCACTATCTTTCTTTCCTGAAAAATCAATATCAACAATACCCGTATCAGCGGATCCTTCATTCAAATAAAAATCTGTCCCTTCATTTTCCGTATCGAATCTCATATTAAAAACATCAAATACATACGGAGCCGAATTCACCGTTTGAAAAAATTTTTCTTTATTCAGTGAACCCTTTAATTTAATATATCCGCCAAGATTATAATGAGGACTGTCTTTATTTATCAACTGATCCACATATATGTCCCTTTGTGCCGGATGCATTGGAAAAGTTGCTTTTTGCATTTTTAAAATGTTTCTGATTTGATTAACCTGTTAATTTAATTTCTGAGATTTCCAATATTAATTCATGTGTTCTATACCGGTCACATTAATTAATTTTAATATTTCTTTGTCAGCCTTTTTGTGTGTGTGGAAACTGCGGCTTTTGTATAATACTTGTAATACCTGAGATTTTTTCTGTTCCACCAGTAGTTGATGTTTATGGAAAAATCCATAGACCTGACATGATGCCACCAGTGCAAAGGAATGTACAATATATCTCCGGGATAAATTGTAGCTTTATAAGCCTGGGATTTTTCATACAGAGGAAATTTTTTGTGATCTACATTGTCAAGGTCTATCAAACTGATCTGCCTTAAAGTCTTTGGACCATGTACATTCGGATAAAGATATTTATCATCATCAGGATGAAAAAGTATGATTTCTTTTTTCCCTTTGATCTGAATAAGAAAATTATCCGATCCGTCAAAATGCAGCGGGGATACACAACCTGCACCGCCTATCCATAAATTTCTTACTTTGTTTTTGTCAGTTTCTTTCATCCACTTTGGTTCATCAAGATCTCCGAGAAGTTCAGGAAAATTATCCGGAATGGAAGACTGCTGAAGATAATATGCCTTATTTGTTTTAATATAATCCACCGCCTCATCAAAAGGCAGAAATACCCTGGAAACACTTCCTTTATGATAATCATAAACTCCGCTCTGACTTGTCCTTACATCTACTTTCTTCTTTCCAAATAAAGAATTGAAATATTCCGCTGACCATTTTTTAAAAGCTTTGTAATCGTTTGCTCCGCCTTTTATTATTACCGGGATGCTTGGCTTATAATAGTTATTGTCGAATTCATCTGTTGATAATTCTGAAACGGTTGAAATATCTTTATATTTTGTATCCATTTTGTTTGGTTTTATTATTCTTTAATGATTCTTTTAATTTTGAGATATGTTTTTTTACAGACTGAATTATCTTATCTTTATTTTTAATATATAAATTTCTTTTAATTAAATGCTTTTCTATGATTTGAGTTTACTGATAAAGTTTTCTCAATTATTTCCATTACTTCTTTCTTCTTTTTGAAAATAAAAAAATGCTTTCCCTCTATTCTGTTGAAATCAATTTCCAAGTTTGTTTCTTTCTGCCAGAGAAGAATATCGTCAACTTCCATGTCTTCTTCGGTGCCTGTTATAACAGTTATCGGAATGTTTAAAGGCTCTGAATATTTATGAACATAATTTTCACATACTTTAAAATCTGATCTCAGTATCGGTTCAAAAAATGCCATAAGTTCTTCAGTATCAAGTATCTCTTCAGGTATTCCGTCAAGATCCTTCATTTCCTGAATGAACTCCTTCTGAGGCATTAAATGTCTCTTTCTTTCCCGCTTTTCAAATACTGAAGGACCTGAAGTTCCTGTGATTATTAAATGCATTGGTGTCTTGTAATTTTTTTCTTCTAATTTTCTCGTAAGCAGATACGCGAGAAGTCCTCCCATGCTGTGACCGTACAATACATAATCTTCATCGCTTATTTTGGTTTTTATCTGATTAAACAGATCTTCTACAAGCTCGCCTGCATCTGATATAAGAGGTTCTTTTATTCTGGGAACCCGCCCCGGATAATCAAGAGTATGGAAAATATAATGCGAAGGAGCTGCATCCTCAAACTCTCGGTATGAATATTTATTGCCGCCTGCATACGGAAGACAAAATATTTTCAAAGGTCTGATCATGCTAATTTTTTATTATAATTTTCTTCTTTCCGGTATCTGAGAAAGCTTCCTGATAATGAGGCAAAACCTGCAACCATTCCGGCTATAATTCCGGTCAGTATGATCAGTAAAACCGGACTGTTCATGAATATCATAAGTTGAGATATCTTCTGTGCCAAAATATTCCCGTTATTACTGCTTATAAAAAAACCCAGGCCTCCCCATAATAAAAACAATGATAAGAAACCGCAGCTAAAAGCTTTTACTGGTTTCATTGGAATTATTAACGAAACCAAAAATGCAACTACAGCAATGCTCCACCATGGTAAGAAAATACCTGCAGGATAACTAAGTACAGCAGTTAAAATTAATGATCCAATAAATTTCAAAATTTTTCTGTTATTTATATAAACTGTTTGTCTGTTCTAATTTGTAAAATTAATTTTCCATTTTACCCTGCCGTTATTTTGTTCATCAGTTGTCATAAGCCAAAGAGGATAATATTTTCCTTCTGCCCAGTAATCAATAAAATCATCATAAAATCTGCTTCCCGGATTTCCGCTTTGTCCGCCGGGATAAATTCCGTAAGCTTCCGTTTCCTGAGTCATATTCACAACCATTCTCCAGCTCGGTCCGTGAATGGTTTCCGTTGCATTTATGTTATGTTTGCTACCGCCAATTGGAATGTTATACCTCCCAAACGGAACCAGTCTGGATAAATGATTTATCTGTGTTCCCTTGAATTTATCCCAGTCAAGTCTTCCCTTACTTTCATGTTTTATTAACTGCTCCGATGTAGTTTTAAACGCAGCTGTTACTATATCGGTCAGAGTTTCTTTTTTATCGGTAGTAATATCATCAACAAATATAAATCCCGGATCTCTTAACAAACCATCGATCAGTGAAGTCTCATCAGGACGCTTTATTATTTCAGGAGCATCTTTGTAATCATCATCATAAATGGACTTGTAAAAATTCATCCAGAAAAGCTCAAAGACCGTTGCTCCCTGTGAACCGGCATCATTCCGCAGATCCCAGTTTTTTAAAAGATCATAATATTTTTTTTCATCCGGACTGAGATCACTTACAGTTATATTTGCTAAAATTAATGGTCTTATCACTTCCGCTACAAGATTGTAATTATCAGTCTGAAGTTTTAACATATCCTCAGTTGTAATATTTTCCATAACTTCTAATCTTCTGTTGATCTCCTTTCCTCTCCAGACAGGATAATTTCTTCCAAGATAATACGGATAGGTTTTATCATCTTCAGGCTTCTGATTAGCGCTGCTTACAAATCCTCTTTCGGGATTATACTGGAAAGGTACTTCATCCTGAGGTATCATTGCCTGCCATAAATAACTGCTGTCAAAACCGGGCATGACAAAATCACCCTGCTCTTTCCATTTTGCCGGCCACTCTCCCTGGGTTTTGATTGCAATGTCTCCGCTTTTAGTTGCAAATATTACATTCTGACCCGGAGTCTTAAGTTCAAGTATGGCTTCATTGAAATCATCATAATTCTTCGAATGATTCAGCAGATAAAATGCTTTAAGATCGTTACTCGGATCATTACCCTTCCATCTTACAGCATAATATTTGTTGTTTGAAATTTTTGAACCGCTGAATTTATTATCATACATTACAGGACAAAGATCGTCTCCCAGTTTAACATACGAAACGGAATCCGTGAATTCAGCTGAACCATTTATCTTTATAATTTCCGGTCTCCAAATTGTCCGGTGCCATTCCCCGTTATACCAGTATTCATTCCTGCTTTCATCTTTGAATCTTATCTCAAAATAATCCCTGACATCCCTTCCTCCGTTTGTAAATCCGAATGAACAACTGTCGTTAAATCCGACGATTACTCCCGGAACTCCCGGAAAGCTTACTCCATATACATTTACAGAAGGAGCAGTGATCTGAACCTCATACCAGATTGACGGCAGATTCATAGTCAAATGAAGATCATTACTCAATATAGGTGCTCCGGATCTGGTTTTCTTTCCGCTTACAGCCCAGTTATTACTTCCGTTTTCCCTGTTAGGCTTCTCCTGTTCCGATACTTCAATATCTTCTCTCTTAAGATATACGGAATCAACATCCTCCGGGATCACTGGAAACACTCCTTGTTTTTTTATCTGTGCTCCGTCTGGTATTACCGGATCAAGCGAATCCTGAATTATCGGAAACAGCAGATCAAATCTTTCCTTATCAAAATAATTCTTTGCATTTGTCATCTCAAAATCTTCGTCAAATCCAGCAAGATCATAACTCATATATTTCATAAATAAAACTGTCTTTAGATTGCTCCATTTTTCAGGTTTATATCCCAGCAACTTATATTCAACCGGATACTTGTTCTCCGGAAGATTTTCAATATAAGAATTTACACCTGCAGTATATGCATCATATACAGCTTTCATCACAGGATCATTTTCAATTATTTTCAAAGTATTTTCAGCCGAATATACCATTCCCAATCTTCTCATTTGTCTGTCCCTTTCAAGCATCCCTGCACCCATTATCTCACTTAATCTGCCGCCAGCTGAAAAAGTCTGTAATTCCATTTGCCATAATCTGAACTTTGCATGTAAATAACCCTGCGCAAAATATGCATCATTCTCCTGTTCAGCAAATATATGAGGAACAAGTCTGTCATCTATATATACATTAACCTTTCCCTTTAAAGATGAAAAATTCAGATCCTGATCAAAATTTTCATTTAACGGCTCAGCGTTCTGCCAGAAACCCTGCTGAGGACTTAAAAACTTACCTATTGCCGGAATTTGAAGACTTCCGACTTTCCAGCTTTTATTTAATGTAAATATTAATATTACCGTAACAAAACCTGTAAGTATAAAAGACTTTAACTTTATTGATTGCATTAAATTGAAAAATAAAAAGTATCAAAAATCAACGAGAATAAAAACTATGACAACATTTTCATATTGCTTAATTTTTATAGATCAAAGATTAGATTAACTTAAAAAATTATTATTTTTAAATGAATTTTTAATGATTTCTAAATTGGGGACAAATATTTTTTAGAAAATAATTTGTTCGCTGTGACAGTATATATGCAAACTGAATTCAGAATTTCTTAATTTCTGAATAATTGTACTTTTCAGATCAAATATTTTATTGTTTTCTCTGAAAAATGCTTAATACAGTTTATTTTTGAAAGAATATCCTGTTTTTTTGTTCAAATAAATACAATAATAGATAGAATATTTTTAAAAATAAAGAATATAATGAGGATTGAAAATTTCATTTAAATACCATGGCTAAATTATATATATATTTATAAGTAAAGTATTTTTTCTGCACTGACTTGTTTAAAATTTACCCTCATTATTGATTCCCGAAGTTCATTCTCTCAAACTTTTGAAAAATTTATAGATTTTTTAATTTCCTTAAAATTATCATAAGTTTATACAATTTACCGTTCAGGCATTATAATTATGATTTATAAATTTATTTACCGCCATTCCTATAAAAATAACCATTGTTAAATTTTAATTTTATTTCTATTTTGCAAATGATTCGTAAATAGAATATGATTAAAACCATAAAACATAATCTGTCTTTAAAACTTGACCTTCTCGGTTTTTCAGCTTCAACTATTTGCGCAATTCATTGCGCTCTTATGCCATTCATAATTGTTTTTCTGCCGATGTTTGGATTACAGTTTATAGCTGACCCTTTGGTTGAATACATTTTTATAGCTGTAAGTCTGATAATAGGCGCTTTTACTTTCAGGCACGGATATTTTAACCACCATAAAAAACTCTACCCATTTCTCTTATTCCTTACAGGCTTTTTTATCATAGTTGCGGGACATACTCTTTTTCACAATCATTCGCATGAAATCAATTCTAATCATGAATTTTCCGATACGGATAATATATTATTTCTTCTGATAGCCCCGATAGGCGCTTTCATTATTGCTGCTTCACATTTGATAAACAGAAGATTGTCAAAAAATACTAAAATTTGTTGTACCATGGAAGCCGTTGTCAAAAATGATTCAGGAATCGAAATAAATTAACCATTAAATGAAAAAATTAAACACATTTAAAAAGATTCAGAAGTTTACATCTCTTTTATTTGTTATATTTTTTCTATTGCTGAATAGCGGGACTGAAATACTTCACCATCATTCAGAATCCCGTGACCATAATCATAATAAGGATAACTGCAGGATATGTCTGAATCTCGAAAAACTTACATGTCCTTTTCTTTTATCCGGCAGTTATGATCTGGATCCTTATACAAACATCACTTTTCATATATCTTCATTAGCATTACCGGCTTCACTTAATTTTAGTAATTTTCACTCAGGAAGATCCCCCCCTTCTGAAGTATAATTTTTAACTTATATTCATTTAACTATTCATATAGACAGACCTGATTTTAAATTCAATTTTACAAATTAGGTAAACAGCTTTATATGATAAGTTTCTTTGGTTGATAAATATTTTATCTGTTACTTCCGGATTGAAATATTTTGAAAGAGATCATTATTAAATTATAAATACATCTAATTATGAAAAGAAATTATCTAAATATATTCGTACTGTTTATATTGTTTTCTCAGTTTGCTCATTCTCAGACTGCTGATATAAGCGGTACTATTTACTCAAATGATGAAAATATTATTAAATATGCAAATCTGATAATTCAGGAATTGGCAATTAAAACTACAAGTGATATTAATGGCAATTATTTATTCAGTTCCATTCCTTATGGAGAGTATCACATTTACTTAACTCATGATGGATATTCAGATAAGACAGTGAAGATTTTAATTGATACTAATAATAAAAAATTCGATATAGTTTTGGTAAAAAGTTTATTCGAAACTCCGACCATTGATGTCACAGGATCCTTTAGTCCGGTAGATATCTCCAACTCTACTTATTCCGTTTCATCTATTTCAGCAAGAACTTTAAGCAAGATCAGAGGTCAAAACATAGCAAATACTATTCAAAACATTCCTGGTGTGAATAATTTTTCAACCGGGAATTCCATAGGAAAACCTGTTATCAGAGGTTTAACTTCTCAAAGCGTTCTCGTAGTTCAGGATGGTGTAAAACACGAATCCCAGCAATGGGGAGATGAACATGCTCCTGAGATCAGCCTCTTTGACCTTGAGAGGATTGAGATTCTCAGAGGTCCTGCAAGTCTGATGTATGGAGCTGATGGAATTGGAGGTGTTATAAATATTATTTCAAAACCCATTCAGTTTTCATCAATGAAAAAAAACATCACTTACGGCAACTTTGACCTTAACGGTTTTTCCATGAACAATGAAGGAATATTGAATTTAATGCTGGGCTTTGGAAGCGCCAATTTTGGTGTCAAAGGTTTTGCAGGATTCAGACAGGGTGGAAATATAAAAACCCCCGAAGGAGAATTAACTGTAAATACTCCTGAAGGCGAAAATACTATTCAGGGAGGTGTTCTGTCAAACAGTAACAGCAGGGAGTTTGAAGGTGGTTTCAAAATGGGCTTTAAAAGTGATTTCGGAATTATCAGCGCCGAATATCAGAATTTTTCCAGGGAATTACAGTTGCATGATGATCCTGCTGAAGATCCATATGCCACACCTAATCAGAAGCTGTTAACTAATCATTTTGAAGTAAAAGGTAATTTATACCTTAATGAAAATTTTCAATTAGAACCTGTATTTTCTTATGAAACTCAAAGCAGAAAAGAATTTGAATCCGCTGAAGATAAAACAGTTGACAATGCTTCATTAAATCTGTTTTTAAAATCACTTAATGCCGATCTGAAGTTAAATCATAATTTAACAGAAAAAATAAACGGAGCTGTCGGATTATCTTTCGGAACTCTGAATAATCAAAGCCTGGGTGAAGAAAAACTTATTCCTAATTACAATGCATATGATTTTGGAATTTATCTTATGGAGAAAATGGAGATTAAACATTTCACTTTTTCTGCCGGGGGAAGATTTGATTCTAAATATGAAAACATTAAACAAACCGTATTTGAAACTGATTCTTCAGGTAATCCCTTAAAAGTGATTACACCTAACGATCTTAATTTCAGTTCTTTTTCAGGATCTGCAGGGTTGGTTTATAAACCGTTTAACGAACTTGATATTTTTTCTAATATCGGAAGCGGCTGGCGTCCTCCGTCTGAATTCGATCTGTATGCGGATGGTGTACATGAAGGAACCGGAAGATATGATATAGGTCTTATAGTTCAGGACTCTCTGCTGAATCCGGATCCCGAAAGATCTCTCAATATTGATCTTGGTTCAAGAATCAGAACAGAATACATAAATGCTGAAATCTCATTTTACAGAAATATAGTTAATAACTTTATATATCCGGCTCCAACAGGTCTTACGGATCCGGAAAGTAATCTCCCGGTTTATGATATAACTCAGGCTTCCAGCACTTTTTGGGGATATGAATACAATATTCAGGTTCAGCCGCTTAGCTGGATGATTTTCACATTTACCGGAGATTATGTGAGAACAAAAAATATTCAGACATCACAGCCTTTGCCATATACACCTCCCGGGAAAAATATCATAGCGCTGAAATTTCAGAATAATGGATTCGGTTCCTTTTATAATCCGTACTTCAATATTTCTGCAAAGATCGTTTCATCACAGAATAATGTCGATCCTCTTGAAGGAACCACCGAAGGTTATACATTAATAGATCTTGGACTTGGTTTTGATTACATTTTATCCGGTGCGATTGCTTCCGTAGATTTTTCTGTATCAAATCTTGCTGATACAAAATATACTGACCATTTAAGCAGATACAGATATTATGCAATGGGACCGGCCAGAAGTTTTAATTTAAAATTCACCGTACCGTTTCAATTCTGATTTAATTATTTTTTGTATAGAATTTTGCTTTTTTATGCTATAAACTAAAATAATTATATTTATAAATTATGAGAGATAAATCATTTTCAAAAAAATATATTAATCTGACAGAATTAATTCAGCAGGAGTATAACAGAAACTCAGATCTGCATGGCGATAAGATCAAATGCAAGGAAGGATGTTCACAATGCTGTTTTCAGATTTTCCGGATCACACTGCTTGATGCAGAAGTTATTTACTCACATATTAATAACTTGGAAATAAAACAGCAGGACTTATTAAGATCAAAAGCTGAAAAGTATATCAGTTTAAAAGAACATTATAGTAATGAATCTGATGAATATTTTAAAAAGCCTGAAATTCCCTGCCCAGCGCTGGATAAGAATGGCAGCTGCATGATCTATGATGCAAGACCGGTTATTTGCAGAAGATTCGGTCCTCCGGTATATGATTACAAAAATCCTGAAAAATTATTCGCCTGTGAATTAAATTTCAAGCAAGGAGATGAGATAATAGATGAACAATTGATCCCGAATCAGACAGAGATCGGAATGGAATGGGATGAACTTAAAACTTTATATAATACAAAATACAGCCATAAAAAAAATGCCTCTACTACAATAGCAGAGGCAATATTTAAAGCTGTAAATATTTAAAATTTATTTTTTCCTGTATGAGATCTTCTTTATCGCTGTGAACTGTCTCATTCCATCTACAGAACCTATATAACCAAATCCACTCTGCTTTACACCTACCCAGGGTGTTCCTGATACTCCGCCTATGCCCTGATTCACACCTATCATTCCGGACTCGATCTGTTCAGCTACTTTTTTCCCTTTTGAAAAATTCTTGGACCATACAGTTGCTCCAAGTCCGAATACAGATTTATTTGCTTTTTCTATGGCTTCATCTGCATTCTTGACTTTCTGGATACAGATTACCGGTCCGAATGTTTCAGTAACCATAATATCGTGTTTATCAGATAAATTTGTTATTACTGTTGGCTCAATGAAAAATCCGTCTCTGTCAATTTTCTCCCCTCCTAAAAGAATTTTTGCGCCTTTTCTTTTTGCTTCTTCAATCTGTTCAATTACATGATTTCTTTGAGCTTCGCTAACCATTGGTCCCATATCCACATCATCAAATCCGTCTCCGACTCTGTATTTTTTTACCTCTTCCAGTACAAGTTTTTCGAAAGCCGGTGCAAGCTTATCTTCAATATATATCCGCTCAACTGACACACATACCTGTCCGGAATTTCTTAGTGATCCGTGTACTGCATATGGAACGACTTTCTTAAGATCTGCATCTTTAAGAATTATCATTGGATCCTTTCCGCCAAGTTCTAAAACCAGTCTGTTCAGATTTTTTGAACAAGCTTCCATGATCTTTTTTCCGACCCCCTGTGAACCGACAAATGCCACCATATCTATATCCGAATTGATAACCTGCTCCCCTACTTCTTCTGCTCCCTGCAATAAATTGATCACACCTTTCGGCAGATATCTGTTATATATTTCATAAAGCGCTTTACCGGTAAGAGGTGTGTTTTCTGATGGCTTAAATACAACTGTATTTCCCATCAGTATAGCTGGTGATAACAATGACTCCGGCATTCCAACCGGAAAATTCCATGGTGTAATTACCGCTACCGCACCTAAAGGAACTCTGTGAAGTTCGGTTATCAGATTACCATCTTTAAAGATTTCCGTCTCAGCCGCTTTTTCAGCCAGCTTAATATTCTCCTCAATTGCATACGCTGTACCTTCACATTCGCCTACCGCAGATCTGTTAACCTTTCCCATCTCTTTCGTTATGAGATCACCTATCTCTTTTCTTTCCTTATAAAGATCCCGCGCTATATTTTTAAATAATGCGATTCTTTTTTTCAAAGGTGTTTTACTCCATACCTTAAATGCCTTTCTAGCAAGTTTTATCCCTGAAGCAACCTCTCCCGGACTAGAACATTTGATCTTCTCGATCAATTCTCCGCTTGATGGATTAATATCTAAAATAAATTTTCTCATTAAAATAAAAATTAAATTTATAAAAATTTCTTAAAGAAAGACAATATCCCCTGTTTCCAGGCAATTCTGTGTGTAACTCCGGTTCCCTGCTGTATAGTATGTTTGTTATCCAGATACCACTGATATGATCTGATCAATGCCTGTGAGTTTGAATATTTCGGATCCCAGCCAAGCTGATTCTGAGCTTTTTCAATTGATACGAATGAATCAGTATCGGCTGTCCCGTAGATCCATTTGTACAAAGGAGAAATATTCAAAATTTCAAAAAAACGTAACATAGGTTTTATTATACTCGCCGGTGTAGCCATCACTCTTGCACCTGTTCTGGCATACTCACACATAGCACCTACATCTTCATTTACTGTTTTAAAATCTTTTGCGCCTACATTAAAAGTATCATTGATCTTTTCAAGAGGTAAAGTCGAAGCAAGTAAAATTGCATCAACGAGATCTTCCACTTCAAACAACTGATACCTGTTCTTTCCGTTTCCAATGATCGGTATCTTTACACCGGACTCTACCCAGTCATATAAGATCTGAAAAACTCCAAGCCTTGCTGTTCCGATAAAACTCTTAGGTCTTAATATACTAACCGGTAATCCTTTTTCTCTGTATTCTTCACATACCTCTTCAGCTTTTACTTTGCTCTCTCCGTATGGACCTACTCCATGTCTTGGATGTGTCTCATAAAGCGGATGAACGTCAGGAACTCCATAAACTGCTGTTGATGAAATATGAATAACCCTGTTAACTTTATTTCTAAGCGAACTGTCGAGTACATTTCGGGTACCGTCTATGTTAGTTTCATATATATCCTGCTTCTTCCATAAAGGTAATGCTGCAGCACAATGGATTACTACATCAGCATCTTTTGTGATCTCATCCATCTGCTTCTTATCCCTGACATCTCCGTAAATACATTTTATTCCCTTGTCATATTCTCCTGTTTCAAACTCAGCTATATCAAAAAATACACATTCATTAAAATCAGTTATTCTGTTTATTTTTTGTGCAATGTGGTACCCTAAAAAACCGGCTCCTCCTGTTACTATTATTTTCATTTAATTTTTGGTATAAATTTATTTTTAATTTATTTTTTCAATATGAGCCGTACATTTTAATCCGGCTCGATCTTAATGTGGAAAATCTATCTGATATAATTTCGTATATGACATCTGATATTTCTTCAGGCCTGACCCAATCCTTAATATCATCTGCACTTCCCCATTCTCTGTTTGCCGGTGTATCAATTATTCCCGGGATCAGTGTATTGCATCTTATATTTTTATCCTTTAACTCCTCGCTTAAAGTTTCCATAAGACTTATAACTCCGGCTTTGGAAAACGAATAAGCAAACCTGCCGGGGGAAATTTCTGTTCCGGCAATTGCTCCAATCGAAACTATTCTACCGTAATTGTTTACACTCATCACTTTTGCTGTATCACGCGTGAAATAAAATGTTGAGTTAAAATTCAGGCTGATCATTTTATTCAGAGTATCGGATGACAATTCTGTTACATTTTCTGAGGATGAAATTCCGCCAACTGTATTTACAAGATAATCTATTTTACCTTGTTCCAGAGCCGCGACATTTTCCACAAATTCCTGAACTGATGTTTCATTTGTAGCATCACATGTCTTGCAGTAGATCTTTCTTAATTTAAAATATTCGGATTCCTTTTTATGAGAATTGTCAAACACACTGTTAAATTCATCGGTACTTCTTGCCGGTACATAAACCTTTATTCCTTCGTCTGCAAATTTATTTACTATAAACCTTCCCAGAGCTCCTGTACCGCCTGTTACTATAGCAACTTTATTATTCATTTTACAATTAGGCTATACTGATTTTACCGAGATATGCATTTCTTTCAGAACCGGTTACTGATGGCATATTGGTTTTAATTCCGTTCATAAGTTCATTCGCAAGCACAGCAAACAATACCGCTTCCTTGTTATCACAGTTTATACCGTTATCATCGATCTTTCTGACAATCGTATCTTTAAAATATTCATTTATAAATTTCATAAGTAAAGAATTTTTAGCTCCGCCTCCGCTGATTATCAGTTCTTCTGCTTTATATTTTTTTAAATTAATATAAACAGCATAAGCAGTAAATTTTGTAAATGTAGCTAAAATATCTTTCGGATCCGTCCTTTTAAATTTATTCAGAATATTATTTATGAATTCAGCAGAATAATATTCCCGTCCGGTTGATTTGGGTGGAGATTTTTTAAAGAATTTATCACTTTTGCAAATAGCTTCAAAAAGTTTCTCATCCACTTTCCCTTTTGATGCTATTGATCCATTCCTGTCAAATTTCTTTTTGAAATATTTGTTTGCAAGATAATCAATTAAAATATTCCCCGGACCGCAATCAAACGCAATTACATCATTCTGCCTGCAGGATTTTTTAAGTAATGTAAGATTTGAAATTCCACCAATGTTAATGAGTACTTTGTCTTTTTTACTGTCACTAAACAAAATATGATCAAGATAAGGCACAAGAGGTGCTCCGTCTCCATTGACAGCAACATCGCCGGTTCGGAAATCTCCAACCGTTGTTATGCCTGTTTTATTTGATATGACAGAAATGTCACCAATCTGTAGTGTTGATTTTGAACTTAAAGAGAAAAGTTTATTATTAAATGGGTAATGGAATATTGTCTGCCCGTGAGATCCGATCAAGTCTATATCTTTTGTTTGAAGTTTATTTTTTTTTATGATCTTCAAAACTGAGTCAGCAAATAAATTCCCTATCATAAAATTTAATCTGCAAATATCCTCAGCATTTACTGAATTTTCTGAAGAGCACTTTAATATGAATTTTTTCAATTCCGCTCTTACAGGATAAGTTTTGAAATCTATAACTTTTATTTTTGAATCGGAACTCTTTCCGCTTATCTTTAAAAGTACAACATCCACTCCATCTACTGAAGTACCGGATAATACACCAATTACAACTCTGCCGGTCTTATTTACCAGATTAACAAATTTTTTCATGAATGTAACAAATATACTTTAATTACGAATTATAATCTATGAAAAACAGTGGTATTCATTTAAAATTTTGATTTTTCCGAAATATAAAAAATATTTTTTTTAAAAATTACCATTTATTTTAAAGTTAATTTTTAGGATTTTGCTTCAAAACTTAAAAAACATATAATGGAAGAATTTTCGATCAATAAAAAACAACAGGATAATATTACTATTCTGAGTTTAAACGGATTCCTGGATGCCCATACTTCTGTTGAGCTTGAAAAAAGTTTTGAAGAAGTACTATCTGAAAAGAATTATAAAATTGTCGTAAATTTTGATAAGCTTACATATATAAGCAGCGCCGGTCTGGGAGTCTTTATGGCTTTTATTGAAAATGCCAGAGAAAATTCCGGAGACATTAAACTCTGCGGAATGAGCGAAAAGATTTATAACATATTCGATATGCTGGGTTTTCCCATATTATTTGAAATTTATAAAGAAGAAAAATCAGCAATTGAAAAATTCAGCTAAATCCGGATATGAGCAACCCCAATAAAATATTGTTTGCAAGCTCCACAAAAAATCTGGCATTTGTCAGGGATTTTATTGAATCCAAGGCTTCGGGCTTCGGATTTGATGAAAGATCCATAAACCAGATAATTTTATCTGTGGATGAAGCTTGTACAAATATCATAAAACATGCTCACCATTATGATGAAAAAAAACATATTGAAATGGAAATTAAGTTTGATAAGGATCAGATAATTATAATAATGAATTATAAAGGAAAAGGGTTTGATCCAAATGATATTAAAAATCCTGATATGAAAGAATATTTCAGCAAATTTAAAGTTGGAGGCCTTGGTGTCCCTATCATGAAAAAATTCATGAATAAGATTGAATATGTTCACAATAATTCCGAAGAAAATTCATTGACTCTCTTTAAATCCCTTCAGAGTTAATAAATATATTATAAATGGATAATCATAATCCCGCTCAGAAACAACTCGAATTAAACTCTCTTATAGAATTCTCCCAGTTAATAACCAGTAAACTTGATCTTAAATATATTCTAAATAATATTCTTCTGAGCATTATGGGAAAAATGCTTATTGCCAAAGGAATGATATTACTTAAAACGGAAAATGAAAATCAGAATGTTTTTGCAATAGAAGCCGCTAAAGGATTTGATTCTAAATTAATTAATACATATGCCGAAATTGATTTTCCTAAAATGTCTGTTTTTGAATATGATGACATTGAAGATAAATCGGGTTTCATAAATAACTCAGGTCTTAAATATTTTTTTAAGATCTATTTTCAGAATAAATATCTTGGACTGATTTGCTTTGGCAAAAAACTTAACAATACTGAACTTGCTAAAAATGAGATCATTTTCATCGAAACTATGCTTAATATCTCCTCCTCTGCTATTGAAAATACAATTAAATTCAATCAGCTGAACAATCTAAATAATAATCTTAACGTCAAAGTCAGACAGCTGAGTTCATTATCCGAACTTGGTAAGGAATTCAATTCAAATTTCACAAACAGAGAAAATATTATTAAACTTTTAAGTTATTCGCTGCTTGGCAATTTTGGTATTAAAGACTTTATAATTATTGCACGAGATAGATCCGGTGAGTTTAATTTACTTAAAGAAAATAAAAAGATTGATATATCAGAATTTGATCTTAAAAAATTGTTTCCGGCAGGCGTAATACCTGAAGAATTCAAGTCTACTCTTATTTTACAAAACAATTCTTCTGTACCTTTTCTTGATTTCTTATACAAACAGGGCTTTGAAATAGTAATACCGACAATAATAAAAAATGAGATCGACTATATCATATGTATAGGCAAAAAACTTAATAAAACTTCATACTCTGAAACTGATATCGAATTCCTTGAATCCATTGTAAATCTTTCTTTGATCTCTATTCAGAATACCGAACTTTTCAGGGAATTTCTTGAAAAACAAAAGATTGAAAATGAACTCAAGATCGCACGTGAAATTCAGCTAGCTCTTTTACCAAATATAATTCCGGAAATTCCCGGATATGATATTGCCGGTGAGAACATTCCTGCCCTGCAGGTCGGAGGAGATTATTATGATATTATCAAACTTACAGATACTAAAACTGCACTTGTAATAGCTGACGTTTCCGGTAAAGGTACTCCCGCTTCTTTGTTGATGGCAAATATTCAGTCTGCTGTACATTCTTATCTGAAATTGTATACGGAAATAGATTTTGATATTGCAAAAGTCACAGAAAAGATCAATGAACTTATCTACGAGAATACTTCATCAGAAAAATTTATTACATTTTTCTGGGGTATTCTGGATTCAGCCCGGAATACTTTTGAATATATCAATGCAGGGCATAACCCTCCCTACCTTCTTCATAAAAATAAAATAATTCCTTTATCAGAAGGAGGTTTTATGATCGGGATTCTTGATTTTGGAATAAACTATGAAGTTGGAAAAATAAATCTTGAAAAAGATGATGTACTGGTGTTTTATACCGACGGTGTAACGGAGGCAATGGATAAATCCGGTGAAGAATTTGGTGATGACAGATTAACTGATATTATGAAAAATTGCAGGGAATGCTCTTCTAAAAAAATTCTGGAGGTACTTAATCATTCTCTTGTTGAATTTGCCGTTGATACTCCTCAATATGACGATATTACTGCCATAGTATTAAAAAAACTTTGACTTGTTATAAAGTTAAACTAATCTTCCATCCAGATCTGATCTTTATTTTTCAGTACGATCTGATAACCACCCTTGTATGATTCAAGAATACCTTTAGCATAAATATAATATTCCTTCTTTTCATCTATATTTATCTCATCAAGCAATCCGACATTTTCCTCATAAACTACTATATCAAAATTTTCTTTCTTTGAATGAGGAATTCTGAGAAGATATGGAAATTTTTTTGTCATAATGTTACTTATGCCGCCAAAGACCGTTATTTCCTGACCAAGAAAATCACTCAGAGAATTAAAATCTCTGTCACTGTTTAGATTAAGATAATTTACTTTTCCTTTGTTATTCTTATCATAATCCTCTATTTGCTTTGCTCTTTTATTCCACCAGACCAATCGCTCTTCATAATCGGGATAATGTTTTTTTTCCGGATCCCAGATTCCCAGACTGTTGGATTTGGCATAATCCTGAGCTTCCACAAATGCTTCATGAAACCTGGTACTGTTTCCGTATTTGTTAAAATAAGGTGAATAACCCTGCCTGACACATTCCACATTATAGTTGACCTCTGTTCCGTCTTTCATAACTACAATCATATAGACCAGATACCTGCCAAACATATCCACACTTCTGTCATCTGCTTCAGTTTCAAGTCTTACAAAATCTGCATCTTTCAGATATTCTTCAGCCCATTTCCATGCTTCATAACCAAAAGGTGAATCAGCCTTAACGGGCATTTTACTGTCACCTCTTTCAGTTTTATAATATGCTTCCCAGTTTTCAGCAATTTCACTCGTCTTTTGCTCAGCATCTTCAGTCTTAAAGGTTTCTTCCGTATCAATACCTAGTAATCTTACAGAATTATCCAGATTCTCGAATCTGAATGTATCGCCGTCAGTTATCTTACTTATTTTGAAATTTCCAATGATCAGCGAACTGTCTGTTCTGGCTTTACAAGCTACCTGTGCAACAAAGAGTAAAACTACTATCAGAAAATTTCTAAGATTATTTATTTTCATTATTATAGAATAAAATTAAAACAAAAAAACTCTTATGCTTTATATAAACATAAGAGCTTTAAAAAATTTAAATCCCTGAGATATTAATATCTTGTACCTTCGCTGACAAAAGGAATAATGGCAAGATGTCTTGCTCTTTTGATGGCAGTTGTAAGTTTCCTCTGCATTTTAGCTGTTGCTCCGGTTATTCTTGCCGGGAGAAGTTTACCCTGTTCATTAAGAAATCTTGTCAGAAGTCTTGCATCAAATATATCTATATAATCCTTAACGCCTCTTTCCTTGAAAGGATCCCTTTTCTTTGCCTGATTTTTTTTAGCTGTAATTTGCTGTGTTAATCTATAATTGGCTTCTTTAAAACTTTTTGTTGTTTTTTTCATTAATACTTTTGCTTTATAATTCTTACAATTTATTTAAAATCACTTAAAATTACAATTCAAATTTATGACCGGTCGTTAAAAGCAGCATTTTTTTTACAAACAGGATAAAAGATGAAAAATGTGAATTTCAGCCACTAATCATTAAATTTTCAATTGTAAAACTTTTTCCAAATATATATGTTTTGTTAATTTAAATTATTTTATTCTTTTTAAAACTGAAAAGTTAAGTTAATTATATCCCTGATATAATTTTTATTTTGAAAAAGACCTTTATTTTAACTGTCCCGGTGGTAATGGCAGCCACACTTTTTTTCTATTCATATAATGAATCAAGCATATATTCAAAATCAGCCGGTGAGTTAAAGGAAATTACAAGCAGTGAAAAGAATATTGTTACCTCCCCTGCTGTTACAGATAAAACAGAGTATAAAGATTTTGATGAAGTTATAAAGAAGAGATCCTTTGATAATAATCTATATGTTGAAAACCTGCTTAAAGACTGGCCTACTCTTTTTGACCTGTTTACATCAAATGCAAATTTCAAGCAGAAAGCAAAATCAATTAATGTAAAAGATCTGGAAAGAATAAATGATAAGATCCAGATTGTAAGCAAAGAATTTAAACTGGGTAATGTTGATAATCTTGTGGCAGAACTCGGGGAAGACATAAAACGCGAATGTAATTATTATGATCTGGACTGGAGAATAGTTTTTGCCATTATAAGACAGGAATCCTATTTTAACGCTAATGCTCGTTCTCACGCCGGCGCATTCGGTTTAATGCAGCTTATGCCCCGGACCGGAGAAGGTCTTCAGAATCAACTTAGTCTGGAGGAAACTCAGACACCTAAAAACAATGTTATTGCCGGAATTTATTATTATGCCACACTTGTATCCCAGTTCAGGGATCTGGGTGAGGATAAATATAAATTTGCACTAGCTGCATATAATGCAGGTCTTGGAAGAGTTATTGATGCTATGACTATCACAGCTTATTTTGAAAAAGATTACAGGATCTGGGATAATGTAAAAGAAGCATATCCTTACTTATCTTCAAAAGAAGATTCGATTCATGCGCTCGTGTGGCCTGAAACTAAACGTCCTCCGTACGGAACACTTGACAACTGGAAAGAACCGTACAATTATGTCAATAGTATAATGTTTTATTATGATGCTTATAAAAAAATGTTTGAAAGTAATTTAGAAGAACCTGCTGCCGTTACTGTTAAGAAAAAATCAAAAAAGAAAAAGAAATAGTATCCGCAAAATAACTTTGTTAAATTAATCATAAATTCCAATTTTACTTTAAAATGACTATTACAGAAACTGTATCATTGTTACCAGAAATTAAAAATATAACCGATACCAGGAGTTTGTTTCCGGTTACTGAAACATGTGTCTATCTTGATTCAGCACATTATTCTCAATATTCACTTGAGACCAGAAGAAGACTGATTGATTTTATAGATGAATTTACATTTACAAACAGGAATCTGAGTTTGTTCAATATGAAAATATCTGATACTTTAAAGGAAAAATGTGCCAGATTAATCGGTGGAGAAAGTGATGACATTATTATTACAGGGAGCACAACTCACGGACTTAATATTTTTGCTAATGGGGTAAGACTTGAAAAGGGAGATCATGTCGCCGTGGCTGATTCAGAATTTCCAGCTTTGGTTTACCCCTGGCTTAATCAGGAAAAACTCAGAGGGATCAGGACAGTAATGATACCTTCACGCAACGGACAGATAAAATTATCGGATATCGAAAGGACATTAAAAGAAAATAATGTGAAAGTACTTTCTATAAGTTCAGTTGAGTTTCTTGGATTCAGAAATGATCTGCTCTCTGTCAGCAGGATTTGCAGAGAAAACAACTGTTTTTTAGTCGTTGACGGAATTCAGGGCACCGGTGTATGCCCCGTAAATATGAAAGAATACGGAATTGATTTTTATTCTGCAGGATCACAAAAATGGATGATGGCTCCCGCAGGTGTGGGATTTGCTTATATTTCACCATTAATTAAAGACAAAGTAGATCCGACTTATGTTTCTACTTCGAGTATAAATTATAACTTTAAAAACTTTCTTGATTACAAACTTGATCTGAGAAACGACGGTGCTGCATATGAAAATTCCACGCCAAATACTCTCGGCATGATTGGCCTGGAATCATCAATTGATCTATTTCTTCAGCTCGGAGTGGATAATATTTTCAGACATATACTGAATTTACAGGATTTATTTATGGAAGAAATGAAAGATTCTGATTATGTGATTGAGTCAGATCTTGATCCGGTTCATCGCTCAAATATTTTAATATTCAGCCATAAAGATCCATCTAAAAATGAATATGTTCAAAGTGAACTTGAGAAGGAAAAAATATTTATTGCTCTCAGGGAAAATTTTCTCAGACTCGCCGCTCATATTTTTAATAATGAAAGTGATATCCTGGCATTAACCGGTAAACTGAAAAAGATCACCTGATCCGTATATTTTTGTTTGAGTGAACTTTTTTGTTTCATCTGGCATAAAAATTTCAATATTATAAACCCCATTTATAAATTGTTTTTATGTTTAATGCCATTCATATATGACACAATTTAATCAATACCTAATACCTAATACCTAATACCTAATACCTAATACCTAATACCTAATACCTAATACTATTAACAATTACCTTGCCATCGCCAAAGTGCACGCCATTACTTCACTACTATTATTTTCTTTTAAGACCTTTATTGCTTCATTCATTGTCGAGCCGGTAGTTACCACATCATCCACTATAATTATACGTTTGCCTGAAATAATGTCTTTATAATCTTTATTTATTGTAAAAGCATTCTTCAAGTTTGAGATCCTTTCTTCCCTGCTTAGCTTTGTCTGAGTAGAAGTGTGACGAACTCTGATAATCATATCCGGTACTAATTCTGAATTCAGGTATTGCACAATGCCCATGCAAATATATTCCGATTGATTGAATCCCCTTTCACGGAGTTTGGTTTTATACAATGGTACAGGAATGATATAATCAAAATCTGTTATATTATTTGTTTCTAATATTATCTGCAGTTCATGGCCGATGATTTCCCCTAAATAAATTCCAAGTTTTTTCATTCCTCCGTATTTCAGCTGATATATGATCTTTGAGAATTCATCCCCTTCAGCAAAGGAAAAATGGCTGAAAGAAATGTCTGCGATTAATTTATCATTTAATTCCGAAAGATCGTCATAAGTTACTTTTGGAATCGAGATTAAATCTTCATCATTGAGATACTCTCCGTATTTATTACCGGATTCAATTCTTTTATCCGAGATCAATGAAATTCTGGGAAATATAAAATCAATAATTTCACTTAACATAAAATATATTTTTTTTTTAATTTAACTTAATATTATATTTCTAAATTGTCGAATGTTAATATTTACTGTTTGTGAAAATGATTTTTTCATTTTTGTAAAACTTTACAGCTGGAATTCAGATTATTATTAATTCTGCTGTCGCGATGAAAAAAACAGCTTCAGAGTTGATAGTTGATATATGCCAGTGGGCAGGAGATTTTAGATTAATCTGTAGATTAAAAACTGTATCTCAATATTTTACGGTCATAAGAAATAAAACATAATTGCTGACAGCCTTAAAATATTGCAGGCTCATATTACTAAATGCAAAGGAATATATTTATTTCTCGAATGATTGAGAATTGATCTTGCCAAGTAAAGTTCTCGCTGATTCATTTCCGGGTTCCAGTATAAGCACTCTACCGATCTTTTTTCGCGCATCATCATAATCACCTTTTTTTATTGAGATATTCGCCGATTCTAACAATGCATCTTTGAAATCCGGAAACAGCTCAATGGCTTTTTCAATATTGATCTCATAATTTGCTGTATCCCTGTTATATAAATATCCATAAGCTTTATAAAAATAAGCAAGCGCAAAATCAGGTTCTGTTTTTATAATAGCATTCATATCAGCGATCATATTAATTCCGTTCTTATCATAGATATCTTTTCTGGAATCATTAAGAAGATAATTTATTTTTCTCGGTAATATTTTTGTTTTATTCTTATAAAAATTATTTACATAGATTGCTTCCAGTGCCTGATCATCAGGAGAATAAAATACGGGATTCTGATTCAGCGTTAAAAACCACTCCCTGTAAAATGCAGTGAATGTAACCCCGTTCTTATTAAAAAAATCAGTTAAAACTTCATTATAATCGTCACGATAAGATTCTTTTGTAAGATCGGGATTTATAAGACCAACTATATCAATGACCTTTCTTCCGGAATAAAATCCAATCGCCCCGATATCATGAGTTGCGATAATGTCATTTTCATATGTATTGTCCTTTAACCAGTGGGCTGTCTTTACATGTCTGTCGTAAATATATTTACTATGATAAGCATAATATTCGCTGTTAGATTTAAAGTTTATCAATGTCATCACTACAAAAAATAAAAGTATACCGGAATTTATTATCTTTCTTAACATCATATTTTTCAAAAGATCTTTGAAGAGATCGATCAGGAATACATACCCGCCCATTGATATCATTATATAAAACGGTATCATCGGCATAAAGTATCTCCCGAATCTGCTGAACAGAGGTATCTTTATGAAATAGATAAGGATGAAAATTAAAATAAAAAAAATGTAGATCGAATAGCTGTTATAGTTCCTTTTAAAAAGATCATACATTGAATTTACAAAAATTATGATGAATCCCGGAAGCATGAATGCAAAATGAGCTTCTGAAAAAAATTGCCAGATGTAAACTTTAAGAAATGTTATCCTGACATCTGAATCGATATAGTATGCAACTTTTGCGCTGTAAGTATTGGAAAGCAGAGTTCCGGACAGATACAGATTCATTGCAAAATAAGAAAGCAAGAAAAGGAAAAATATCCCTGCAATTTTAATTACATCCCTTGCATTAAATACCGGATTGTTTTCCTTATTTTTTACTATCCATCGCTGATAAACATAATCAGCTATAATAGCGGCAATAAAGGCAATCCCGTCGGGTCTTGCCCAGAATATTAGACCTAATGTTATTCCAAGAAATGTTGAATTGCGGATTTTATAAAAATAAACTCCGAGCAGAAGCAAAAAAATGAACATAGTAGTTTCCATTCCTGAAAGAGTAATAAAATTCATCCTCGGATCAAAAATAAAAACCAGAGTGATCAGGAAACCATATATGATATTATTATTTTGCTCTTTTATTGCAAGGTTATAAAATACAAAAGCTGCAGCAGCAAAAAAAACAGTACCTGTAATATAGCTTAATATCATTTCATTGTTTGTAAAAATGAATCCGATTACAAGAATAAAGACATATAAAGGAGAAGTCGAGCCTGCAGTAACAATCTGATCTTTAAAATAAGAGAAACTGTGATAATCGATAAGATTTTTTGCAAACTGCAAATGGATCCACGGGTCATCCAAAGGAAAGCTGAGGAAACCGTTAATGCTTAATGCCTGAATGTAATAATAATAAGCAGCCAGTATAGGGAGCAGAATTATGATCAGATATGAACTGTAAATTAAATTGTTACTGTTACTTTCTTTGACTTTATTCAAAAATTTATAAAAGGTCTATAATTTTGGATACATAAAAAATAAAAGATTTCTTTCAGAAAATACGGAGTCAAATTAGTAAAATTTACTTTGAAAATATAGCAATATTAATATTCAGGTAAATCAAATTTTTATCTAAGATACATAAAAACAATCTTTGCAAAAAAATTTTCAATGCAGACTATAAAAATTTATAAATTTTATGGTAAATGGACAAAAGTATTTGAAGCACGTGAAGAAATTTTACTTTATACTTATTCTAAATTTGACAACAACATTTGCAAACGCGATCTTCATAATATTTTTCAATTTAATGGTTCGAATTTTGTCAGTTTTTTAGTACAGATATACTTCGTATGTACAGAATTCAGGGATCTGGAGATCAAAACCTAATGTGAACAGCGCATATAGAGATGTTTATACAATATTTAACTGAAATGGTCTGAAATATAGCCAAGAATTTTCAGTAATAGGTACAGGAAATAATATTTATCCAATACAATCTGTATTACTTTACTTATGAAAATAATACACAACAGCATACAGATATAGTAAAAGCTATTAAAAAATGTGATTTTAAAATTTAAAATCATGAAAAATTCAAGAAATATTCTTTCAATAATTTTACTATTAATATTTTATTCAAATACTAGATTTGATCTGATAGATGCTATTAAGATTTTTAGAACTACTAATAGCCGGACAAATTGGGATAGATCCATCAATAGGAATGTCCCATTACGTAGTTGAACTGGATAACAACATTTCCGCCAACGTCGGCTATTCAGCAAGATACAGACCAGATTTTTCATTAAAGGATAGTTATACAAGAACTGTTGACTTAAATTAAACAATAGAATTTATTAAATTAAAGAAATTAAATTTTATGAAGCATAATCACATTCCAAAGAACGCACCGGAAGCCGGTAAAACATACAGAGTCGAATATAAGAATCAGGAAATATATGATGCAAAAGTCGTAAGCTATGAAGGCGGCTGCTGGGCAAAAGTCAGAATTGAAAAAGTACTTCCCAATGACAATGAGATCATTTACAGGGAAGGACAGGAATTTGACATGAAGCTGGCTTATTATAAGTTATATGAGTTAATAGATCATGCTGAAGAAAAATCTGAGGAAATTGTAAAAGATTTATGATCATATCCGAAGAAGAAATTATTTTAGATGAAAAAAAAAACAGATTCATAGAAAGCGGCTGGGGCAAAGAAGTAAGATACGATACAACAGTAAATAAGATAATTTATGAATCGGACGGACTTAAAATCAATGGATATCTTGCTTACCCTAAAGTGATAAGTAGTAAACTGCCGTTGATAATATGGAACAGGGGCGGATACAGGAAGGACGGAAGGATAGATGAATTCATTGCAAGAGGAATGTTCGGAGAGATTGCTTCCTGGGGTTATGTGGTACTTGCTTCACAATACAGGGAAGAAGAACAATTCGGAGGTGAGGATGTCAATGATGTACTGAACTTAATCGCCCTTTCAGACGAAATAGAATTTTGCGATCCGGAATTAACAGGAATGGAAGGATGGAGCAGAGGTGGAATGATGACATACAAGGTTTTAACATTAACCGATAAAATAAAATGCGCAGTAATAATATCCGGACTTTCAGATCTTAACAGAAGCATGGAAAACAGACCTGAATTGAAACCGGTTTATGAATATTATTTTGGCGATGATAATGAAACTGTCTTTAATACACAGATGAACGAAAGGTCTGCAGTTAATTTTGCAGAAAAAATTAACAAGGATACTGATATTTTACTCATACATGGAACAGATGACAACAGAGTTCCGCATGATGACTCTGAAGAGATGTATAAATTGTTAAAGAAAAATGGAGTCCACTGCGAGCTTAAATTATTATCCGGCGGTGATCATTATTTAAAAAGTTACAGAGCCGAAACTGTAAAATTAAGAAAAGACTGGTTCGGCAAATATTTAAAAAAGTAAATTTAAAAAGTTTAAAACTCAAACAAGAAAGGAATAAAAAAATGTATGATCCAATAATGGTTCAGCCAATGAGAACCGAGGCAAAAGAAATAGGCTTCAAAGAATTATACACACCGGATGAAGTAAAATCCGAACTTGAAAAGACAGGGACCACACTTGTATTTGTAAATTCAGTTTGCGGGTGCGCAGCAGGAAAAGCAAGACCAGGTTTAGCAGCTGCCATTCAATGGGCAAAGGAAAATAATGCAATGCCTGATAACATGGTAACTGTTTTTGCAGGAATGGAAAAAGATGCGGTTGATGAAACAAGAAAATATTTTACAGGTGTTGCGCCGTCTTCACCGCAGATGGCGCTTTTAAAAGACGGTAAACTGATTCACATGATACAGAGACATGACATTGAAGGCAATGATGCAAATACACTGGCAAATAAAATTGCAGGCGCATTGAAAGAATACTGCGCAAGGGTTGATGCATAATAACTTATCAAATATATTATTATTCAAAAACCGGATAAAGTTTTTAATCCGGTTTTTTTTATGTAATCAGGGTTTGTTAAAAATGCAATTTTTAAATATTGGAATTTATAGTATGCAAATGAAGTTACATTTTCTGCAAAACAATATTCCGGTTATTTAACTGAATTTTAAAGTCAATGATTAAATTAATGAGAACACTTTTAAAATATAATACATTAAAAGTTGAAACTTTTTTTTATATATTTAACGAAACAAATTTAAAAAATAATTATTTAAGAATCAGTTATTGTAAGGATCCGGTATAAGGATTAACCCCAAAAATTATTTTTAAATTTTAAAAAAACTAAAATATGGACAGCAACTTTTCAAGCAGAGTGCAGGATGTAATAAGATTAAGCAGAGAAGAAGCAATACGTCTTGGTCATGATTACATAGGCACAGAACATCTCTTGTTAGGAATAATAAGAGAAGGCGAAGGCATAGCAATAAAAATATTCAAAAATCTTGGAGCAGAAGCTACCAAGATAAAAAAAACCATAGAAGATACAGTAAGACAAGCCGGGGGAACTCTCACAGTTGGAAACATTCCTTTAACAAAACAGGCTGAAAAAGTTTTAAAGATAACTTATCTCGAAGCTAAGTTGTTCAAATCTGAAGTTATTGGCACTGAGCATTTGCTACTCTCTATTCTAAGGGAAGATGATAATCTGGCAGCACAGATCTTAAATCAGTTCAATATAAATTATGAAGCTGTAAAATCAGAGTTACTGAATATTCTCAGCGGTAAACCTACAAGCAACCAACCACCCGGGAAATCGGCTACAGAAAAGAAGCAGGAAAGAAGTAAAACTCCTGTTCTGGATAATTTTGGCAGGGATCTGACTAAAATGGCTATGGAAAACAAACTTGACCCGATTGTAGGAAGAGAAAAAGAGATTGAAAGAGTAGCACAGGTTCTCAGCAGAAGAAAGAAAAATAATCCTGTTCTGATCGGCGAACCCGGAGTAGGAAAAACAGCAATAGCTGAAGGACTTGCATTAAGAATTATTAACAAGAATGTTTCAAGAGTTCTTCATAATAAACGGGTTGTCACTCTTGATCTTGCTGCATTAGTGGCTGGCACAAAATACAGAGGGCAGTTTGAGGAAAGAATGAAAGCTGTTATGAACGAACTTGAAAAAGCCAAGGATGTAATTTTGTTTATTGATGAATTGCATACAATAGTTGGAGCCGGCGGTGCAAGCGGTTCTCTTGATGCATCAAATATCTTCAAACCTGCTTTATCAAGAGGTGAGCTTCAGTGTATCGGAGCGACCACATTAAATGAATACAGACAGTTCATTGAAAAAGACGGAGCATTGGACAGAAGATTTCAGAAAATAATGGTTGAACCTACAAATGTGGAAGAGACTGAGCAGATACTTAATAATATAAAAAGTAAATATGAGGAACATCATAATGTTAAATATTCTGATGAAGCGATTTCTGAAGCTGTAAGATTAAGCGACAGATATATAACAGACAGATTTTTACCTGACAAAGCCATTGACGTGCTGGATGAAGCAGGTTCAAGAGTGCATTTATCAAACATCATAGTTCCGAAAGAAATAGTTGATCTTGAAGCTGAGATCGAAAAGATAAGGCAGTTTAAAAATCAGGTCGTAAAAAATCAAAATTACGAAGAAGCGGCAAGACTAAGGGATTCAGAAAAAAAAGCACTTGCAGATCTTGAGCAGCTTAAACTAGATTGGGAAATAAAATCCCAGAGCATGATATATGAAGTAGAAGAGCAGAATGTAGCGGATGTTGTAGCAATGATGACAGGGATTCCGGTCAACCAGATCGCTGAAGCTGAAACTGAAAGGCTCGTAAAGATGGAAGATCATCTTAAGAAAGTTGTAATTGGTCAGGAAGAAGCCGTGATCAATGTCTCTAAAGCTATAAGAAGAGCCAGAGCCGGATTAAAAGATCCTAACAGACCGATCGGTTCTTTTGTATTCTTAGGTCCAACCGGAGTTGGCAAGACTGAATTAGCAAAACAGATCGCAAAATTTCTGTTTAATTCAGAGGATTCACTGATAAGAATTGACATGAGTGAGTATATGGAAAAATTCAATGTATCAAGACTCGTAGGAGCTCCTCCGGGTTATGTTGGTTACGAAGAAGGCGGACAGCTGACTGAAAAAGTCAGAAGAAAACCATATTCAGTTGTTTTACTGGATGAAATAGAAAAAGCTCATCCGGATACATTTAATATATTGCTTCAGGTTCTGGATGATGGAATTCTGACTGACGGTCTCGGAAGGAAAGTTGATTTTAAGAATACAATAATAATCATGACCTCAAATATCGGAACAAGGGATCTTAAACTGGATAAAGTTTTTGGTTTCGGAGATGTGTCCGATAAGAGCAATTACGATAAGATAAAATCCACTATTGACGAATCTGTTAAAAAAGTATTCTCTCCTGAGTTTTTAAACAGAATAGACGATATGTTTGTGTTTAGACAACTTGAGAAAGATGATATTGTCAAAATCGTGGAAATAGGCATAAAGAAATTAATGAAGAGAATTCAGTTACAGGGATTAAAAGTAGAAGTATCAAAACCTGCGCTCGAGTTCCTGGCTGAAAAAGGATATGATAAAACATACGGAGCCAGACCTTTAAGAAGATCCATTCAGAAATATCTTGAAGATCCTTTGAGTGAAGAAATTCTTAAAGGAAATTTCAAGGATGTCGGTAAAATAAAAGTTAAATATAAAAAGGGCGGAGAAGAACTTATATTTACTGATGACAGAAAAGACAGTGATCAGGATAAAGACAATTCTGTTGAAGAACTTGAAGAATCTAAAGAGAAACTGGATTAATAAATGTTAAATAAAGGTCTTTATAACGCAATGATAACATCTGTCGGGCACTATGTACCCGACAGAGTTATTAATAATAAGTTTTTTGAGGAATATCTGGATACCAGTGATGAATGGATAAGGACACGTACAGGGATTCAGGAACGAAGACGACTTGACAGGGATTTACCAACTTCATATATGGCTGTCAAAGCCATTGAGAACTTACTTCATAACAGGGGAATTGGGATTGAGGAAATTGATCTTATAATTGTCGGAACGGTCACACCTGATATGATATATCCTTCTACTGCCTGCATTATTCAGGAAAAAATGGGAGCCACAAATGCATGGGGTTTTGATCTTATGGCAGCCTGTTCCGGTTTTATATTCTCATTAACTACGGCAATTCAGTTTATCCAATCTGGGTCACATAAAAAAGTCATAGTTGTCGGAGCAGATAAAATGTCCGCAATTACAAATATGGAAGACAGAAATACATGTCTGCTTTTTGGAGATGCAGCAGGTGCTGTCTTACTTGAACCAACAGAAGACAAATCATACGGGATCAGGGATGCAATAATGCATATTGATGGTAAAGGAGGCAAATATCTGCATCAGCTTGGAGGAGGAAGTCTGCATCCGGCTTCACATGAGACAGTTGATAAGAGAATGCATTTTGTATATCAGGATGGCAAAACAGTTTTTAAAGAAGCTGTAAAAGGAATGGCAGATGTTTCCTATCAGATAATGAAAGACAATAAACTTAAACCGGAAGACATTTCTTATCTCGTACCTCATCAGGCAAATCTGAGAATAATTACTGCCTGCGCTGACAGAATGGGGATCTCAATGGATAAGGTAATGGTAAATATTCATAAATATGGCAACACTACCTCAGCAACAATACCAACCTGTATTTCAGAATACTGGCATAACGGAAAGATAAAAAAAGGTGATAATCTTATTTTATCCAGTTTCGGAGCCGGCTATACCTGGGGTTCCATTCTTCTAAAATGGGCTTATTAAATATTAACAATTTAGCCTAAAAATATTTATCTTAATAGAAAGTTAAGATCAATGCTTTCAGCTGAATTAAACTCGTATGCAAAAATAAATTTTGGACTTCGGATTCTTGAGAAAAGAGAAGATGGTTTTCATAATCTTGAAACAATTTTTTATCCTGTCAAACTACATGATAAAATTAATATTAAAATTAAAAGATCTGAATTACCTTCCAACTCTGTAATTTTAAAATCCAATAGATCCTATATACCTCTTACCAGAGATAATCTCTGTTATAAAGCCGTGGAATACTTTTTCAGGGAATTCAAAATAACTGAATTTTACCGTATTGAAATTGAACTTGATAAATTGATACCGGTCGGAGGAGGTTTGGGAGGAGGAAGCTCAAATGCATCAGTAATTATAAAATTTCTTCTGAAATATTTCAATATGGACATTTCAGTTCACAGAAAAAAAATTCTGGATCTTGCCCTTAAGCTTGGAAGTGATGTTCCCTTTTTCCTTATTCATAAACCATGTTATGCTTCGGGAAGAGGAGAGAAAATTACTATCCTGAAAGATTTTATCAATGCTTATGACATATTAATAGTAAATCCCAATCTGCACATTTCCACAAAATGGGCGTTCGAAAATTTAAATTTTGAAAGCGGTAAAAAAACAGAGCCTGTATTGGATAAAGTGAAATTTCTTAATATTGAAAACTTTTCTTTACTTGTGAATGACTTTGAGAATATTGTCTTCAATAAATACGAAGAGTTAAAAAATATTAAAGAAGAGTTAAAAAAATTTGGAGCGGTATATTCGTCAATGAGCGGTACCGGCGCAACCATGTTCGGACTTTTTGAAAAAAATAAAAAAGGCACTTTGAACAAGTGCCGTGATTATTATAAAGATAAAAAATATTTTACATTTATTTCAGTATAGATCAGAAAGTCAGAAAGTTACATTCAGGTTTGCTACGGGTATCATTTTCCTCTGGCCTGTGAGAGAGTACTTATTCTCCATATGCACACTAGTTTTGATCTTAAGATCCTTATTAAACATTGAAACACTCCATGCAGCATCTGCCGCGCTTAACAAATGATTTACTATAACAAGAGTAAGGGAGGTATTTGCCTTGTCATAATAATTATTTGCTTCCTGACGGCTGAATGAATAATCTTCATACATCTGTGTCTGATATGTGCCGTAATAATTTGCAGATCCCGGACTTGTACTTAAATTTGGATCGGCATCCGCCCAGCCAACTACAAAATTCTGATACTTCCCTATCAGTTCATAATACTGCTGTGAGCCGATCTCCGGAAGCTGATGGGAAAAATTCTGCGCTTCAACTACATTTACCTGTCTTCTTAACAATTCAAGATTTGATGTATTTGGATCCGTAATGGCAGCTGATCCGCTGAAATTCTGCTCGACTAACCAGTTAGCATATTTATTCATACTCCAGTTCTCATTTGCATAGCTCTGATAAGCCGCTGTCTGAGAATTACCGTCACTTTCATAAGTACCGTAAGCAATCCACAGACCTGCCTCTACTGCAAGAAAGATCGCACCTTTAATAAAACTCTTTGCATAGATCTCACCTGTTCCGGGAATAATACCGGAAAATAAAGCACCTAAATAAGGAGATTTTTTATCCGGATGATTATCCAGTTTTTTATTCAGAGAGCGATCTGTTAAGGATCCAGAAGTTTGTGTAAGAAGTGTGTTTTTTAGTTCAGATGTTGAATATTGATCGTGATCTTGTGAAAAAGAGTTGCCGGAAACAATTAAAGATAAAAAAAGAATAAAAATATATTTTAAGTTACTCATTTTAATAATAAATTTTATTTAAAAATAGCGCTTTAGCCGGTAAATAATGGATTCTTATTTTTTCTCCTTTTTTAATTTTATCTCTAATATCATCTAATTTTATTTTTCCTCTTCCAACTTCCAGAGCGCAACCAATTATAGCTCTGACCATTGAATGCAAAAATCTGTTTGCAGTAATTTTGAAGATCAATTCTTTTTTTAATCTGTTGTATCTGAAATCAAATTCCGATATTTCACAATTAAAATCATGTTTATCTTCCTTGTTCTTGCAGAATATTCTGAAATTTTTCTGATTTTTAATAAAACCGGTAAACTTTTCTATTTTTGCAAGATCCGGAACATAATTTATTTTATAAAATTCATCTGCTCTTACTGATCTTTTTTCTAAACATATTTTGTAAAAATATTGTCTTTTTAATGCAGAGAATCTTGCATGAAATTCAGGTTTTACTAACCCGATATTTTTGATCGTTATTTCTGCAGGTAATATTGAATTTAAAGAATACTTCAATTTATCTTTATCAAAGTCTCCTTCAAAATGAAAATTAGCAACCTGATTTAAAGCGCTGACTCCTGCATCAGTTCTTCCCGAGCCAATTATTCTGATTTCTTTTTTAAATATTTTTTGTAAGGAATTTTCTATCTGCTCCTGGATGGTGTTTTCAGTTGCTTTCTGTCTCTGCCAGCCATTGAATTTTCTGCCATCATATTCAATTGTTAACTTATAATTAACCAATTAAAAATTCTTTACAAGATTTAACTTTACACCGTCAAATGTGTAATCCTTATTCATAAGTATCTCAGGCTGAATGCTGTAGGTCAGACTCTTCTTGTTGCCCTGTTTTGCCAGTAAATATGCGCTTATGCCGCTCACAATCCTGTTGGCAACCAATATGCTGCCAAATATGATCCGGCTGTTGTAAATCCTCTCGCTGCTCTTTCTCTGTGATTCGAAAATACTCTGATTATTTGCATTATCCCAGTCCCAGTAGTATGTATCTACATTATATAACTGAGAATAATTCCCGTAGGCCAGCTGAATATTATTGTATTCATAAATGTTTGCGTAATTCCCGACATTTGAATAATAGTCATCATCCTTGTTATCAGGATCGGTAACTCCGGCATGCTCGACAGAATAAGTTTCGGCATCATCAATAACACTGTTACCGTAAACCGTCAGAGTACCATAACCTAACCATGAGGCAACATCAATCCCGAAAAAATATTTTCCTACATCCATTCTGTTAATATAAAAATGTCCGGCTCCGGGTATCAACAGCGAATAAAACGCCGCCAAAGCAGGTGATTTTGAAGAAACGGGTTTAGATGTAGTTATCTCAGGCTTTCTTTCAGGTGTTTCATTGTTCTTCAGATCATTAATATTATTCTTTAACTCAAGTACTTTATTCCCATTTGACTCAATCCCGGTGTTTTGTGAATAAATTTTACCGGAAAATATAACTAACAATATAACTACTGAAATTCTTTTTAAACTCATTATTTATTTATGCGTTATTTAATTGAATTTAATTTTTTCTTAAATTCTTCAGGTTTTAAAAAACCGGTCACTCTTAGTTCTTTGACTTCTTCTCCGTTTGAATTTAAGAAAACTACTACAGGTAATCCTTTTATATCAAATTTATCCGTTATTGATGAATTCTCTTTTGTAAGATCTACTTTTATATTATTAAATGAATTTGATAACTCTACAACTTCCGGATTGGTATATGTATATTTATCAAGCTCTTTACATTGCGCACACCAGTCCGCGTAAAAGTCAATCATTACAGGTTTATTTCCTGCCTGAATGGATTGCTCAATCGATTGAAGTGAATTTAAATTTGTCCACTTTACCTCTTCTACCTCGCCTTCCGGTTTTAACATCCAGGCACCCATAACAATTGCAATAATTGCTATAATATTTTTAATATTTGTATAGATTTTTGAAGTTTTTCCTTTCTTATCTATCAGAAGAAGATATAAACCCGAGAAAACTATATATACAGGAAACAGATAATGAAAAATGCTTTTTGGAATTAATGGTTCAAGTGTATTTAATGCCATTCCAAACAAGATAAGTCCGAATATGATTTTAACGCCTTCCATCCATTCTCCCGAGCGGGGTAACTTACTTATTGAACTCGATGATGCTGCCAGGAATATATACGGCAGACCTAAACCAAGTGAAAGAACAAAAAACAATAAAAATCCTGAAAATGCGCTGCCAAGTTTACCCACATACACAAGCAGACTCAAAACAAATGGTCCAATGCAGGGAGCTGCAATGAAACCAACTGTCAGTCCCATCAATAATGAACCAAAATATCCCGAGCGGTTCTTGTTGCCCATCATTGCTAAACTCTGAGGAACTCTTATTTCAAACAGACCGAACATACTTGTTCCCAATGCTATTAATATTAAAGCAATACCAATTATAACGATCGGATTCTGAAGTGCTGTACCAAGAAGGCTTCCTGTCAGTGCCGCAAAAACCCCCAGGGCTGAATAAGTTATCGACATTCCAAGCGCATAAAACACTCCCATCATTATACTCTGGGATTTGGAATTATTTGCCTGTGCACCAAAATAACTTACTGTTATGGGTATTAAAGGATATACACAGGGAGTTAGATTAAGAGCAAGACCGCCTAAGAAAATAAAGAATAATAAAGCAGCAATACCATGCTCTTCTACATATGCTGCAAGATCAGCATTTTCGGAATCAGGTGTATCCGTTCTTGTGTTTTCTTTCAGCCCTGTTTCGGATGATCCTGATATTTCTTTTATACTGACAGGTGACTGAAAATCTATATTCGAAAATATTTCAGTATTGAGTACTTTACCGGACGGATTTTCGTTATCAATCTTTACCGAAATTAATTCATTAATTGTTTTGGGTGGATAGCAGACTTTATCATCACATGCCTGATAACTGAAATTTACAGGAACTTCATATATTCCATTATCCAGAGGAGACGATATGATCAGATTTATTCCGGCATATATTTCACCTTCATAAACATTGATCTCATTCTCAGTAAATTCAAATTTCAGCTTTTTATGTTCAGGAAAAAATGAATTTAACATTTTGAACTCTTTGGAATCTACAGAGATGGAAGTCTGAATCAAAGTAGGATCATTTACTTCATAAGAATTAATATGATAATGATCCCTTATAGAAATCTTTAAAGCAATTTTTACCGTATCTGTCTTGGAATAAGATTCTTTATCACTAAAAGATTTTAAGCTCAGATAATCGGAATTTTGAGAAATTGCAGAATTAAGGGAAATTAAAATTACTACAAACAGGGAAAGGCTTAAGAAATTTTTAAACATTTATTATTTTGAACGGAACTATATTTTAATTAAACAAAGTTACACTGAAAAACAGAACAATATAACACAATTTTAAAGAATATGCTACTAAAAATATAAGTTTCAATTGATTTTTAAAATCTATTCTTGACTTTTCTATCCAATTTAGTGTATTTTTGTATAGGAAAATATTCAATGAAACACAAAAACAGCGATTAGAAGCATATTTTGAATGTTTTTAAAATATTAATTTAAATAAGGAGAATTAAAAATTGAAACCAGCAGTAAAATCAAAAAGCGACAATCCTCTAAGTGAACTTATAGATGATAATGTTTATAACACTTTGAAGAAGTATAAACTCCTTGATGAAAAAGCCATAAGAGATTATAAAATAAGGCAGATGTATAAGGAAATGAGAAGAGAGATGAGTGCAGGAGAAGCAATAGATAAAATTCAGGAATTATTTCCTTATTTGCAGTTTGATACTATCAGAAAGATAGTTTATCAGGTATCGAAATAAACAATCTCTAAATCTATTTATAATCAGCCGGTCAGTTTTTAGACCGGCTTTTTATTTTAAAAGCTTTTATGAATTTTTCAAATATTACAGTAGAAAAAATATTAACCGGGTTTATAAAAAACGAAATGAACCGGATAGGAATCAACAGAGCAGTGATCGGACTGTCGGGAGGAATAGATTCCGCAGTTTCTGCTTACCTCTCTGCCAAAGCTCTTGGAAATAAAAATGTAAAATGTCTGCTGATGCCCTACAGAACAAGCAGCCCGGAAAGCATTACGGATGCAATGAAAGTTGTCAAAGATCTTAATGTTGAATACAAAAAAATAGATATTTCAGAGAGCGTCGATTCAGTTGTTTTAACTGCAGATGACAAAAAAATATCTGATGTCAGAAAAGGTAACATAATGGCAAGGATCCGAATGATCTTGCTGTATGATGAATCGGCAAAAGATAACTCTCTCGTAATTGGTACAAGTAATAAAACTGAAATTCTTTTGGGCTATTCTACAATATTTGGAGATTCAGCCTCAGCAATTAACCCAATAGGTGATCTTTATAAAACTCAGTTAATAAGTCTCGCAAAACATCTCGGTGTACCGGATTCAATCATAAATAAGAAACCTTCTGCTGATCTCTGGAAAGGTCAGACTGATGAAAAAGAACTTGGATTTACTTATGAGAAAGTTGACAGATATCTTCAGCTGAAAATTGAAGACAGATTGATTGAAGAAGATCTTAAAAAATCAGGTTTTGATGATAAATTTATGAAAAGAGTAAACGGATTAATTATCAGAAGTCAGTTTAAAAGACTCCCCCCGCTTATCGCAAAAATCGCAAACAGAACTGTTAATATAGATTTCAGATATAACAGAGACTGGAATACATAATAATAATGATGAAATTTCTAAAAACAACCTTATTACTTTTTTTTATCTCCAACATTTCTTTTGGTCAGGAATTATCATACCGGAATGGCGTGGTTAGCTCGGCACAGGAGATTGCTTCAAAAGTCGGAATAGAAATATTAAAATCAGGCGGCAATGCAATCGATGCTGCAGTAGGTGTCGGATTTGCTCTTGCGGTAGTTTATCCTCAGGCAGGAAATATTGGAGGAGGAGGTTTTATGATGATTCATTATAATGATAAAACCGGAAAACCTGTTAACACTTCCATTGACTACAGGGAAAAAGCCCCGCTGCAATCAGACAGGGATATGTATTTGAATTCTTCAGGAGAAATAGTCGCCGGTCTGAGTACACTTGGCAATCTTGCGGCAGGAGTTCCGGGATCAGTTGCCGGAATGTTGTATGCTCTTGAAAAATACGGAACTATGGACCGGGCCTCTGTAATTGATTATGCAATAAATATTGCTGATACCGGTTTTATGATAAATGAAGGATTTGCAGAATTATTGAATAACTATCAGAAAGATTTCTCCCTCTTCCCTTCTACTATGAAAGTCTTCGGAGGTAATTTCAAATCCGGTGATGTAATAATTCAAAAAGATCTTGCAAATACCCTGAGAATTATAAGGGATAATGGCGCCGATGGATTTTACAAAGGCGAGGTTGCACAGGAGATAGTCAGCAGCATGGAGAAATCAAACGGTATTATTACTTTCGAGGATCTTGTCCTTTATCAGCCAAAAGAGAGGGATGTGATCGAAGGCTATTACAGGGGCTATGAGATTTTGTCAATGGGTCCTCCCAGCAGCGGCGGTATCAGCCTTATTTATCTGCTTAACATTCTTGAGAATTATGATTTAGGAAAAAACGGATACGGCAATGTTCAGAACATACAGCTTATGACTGAAGCTATGAGAAGAGTCTATGCTGACCGAAGCGAATTTATGGGTGACGCCGATTTTGTAAATGTACCTGTCAGCGTACTTACATCAAATTCCTATGCATTGGAAAGAATGGATGATTACTCCCCTATCAGAGCTTCAATCAGTAATAATATAAAACCCGGTGATGCAGTCCGAAAGGAAAGCAGTCAGACAACTCATTACAGCATAGCCGATAAAGACGGAAATCTGGTTTCCGTTACAACTACTATAAATGATGTGTTTGGCAATAAAGTCGTCGTCGATGGAGCAGGTTTTTTTCTGAATAATGAAATGGATGATTTTGTTTCCAAACCGGGTGTGCCTAATTTATACGGACTTCTGGGAAGCGAAGCAAATTCAATTGCCCCTCAGAAAAGAATGCTCAGCTCCATGACTCCTACGATTGTTTTAAAAGACAATAAACCGTTTCTTGTCGTAGGTTCTCCCGGAGGAGGAAGAATTATTACTTCCGTTCTGCAGACAATAGTAAATATTATCGATTATGATCTTGATCTTGATAAAGCAATTAATAATCCAAGATTTCATCATCAATGGTTTCCGGATGAAATACAGGTTGAAAATAATTTTCTGAATGAAGGATCTGAAAAAGCGCTGAAAGATATGGGATACACAATAAAACCTATACGTGATTTTGGAAGTATTAATGCAATTTTATTTTTGGAAAACGGAGAAATGACAGGTGGTTCTGACAGACGTGGTTACGGATCGGCAATAGGTTTTTAAATTTATCCGCAAGATCCGGAATGTTTTCAATCATCTTTCCTGAATTTTTTCAGGGATATATTTTCAGAAATACCCTGGACATTTTTCAGTATATTTTTTCCTTTTAATTGAAGATCAAAATCAGAAAGATATCGGCTTAGCGAATAAACATCTTCCAGTTTTGTTTTATTCCTGCATACAAGTTTTATGTCTTTAGAGGTTATGGCGATTTCTTTATTGAAATTCAGTGATGAGAAACTCATCTTACTCTTTGTATCAATGCTAAATTCATCCAGCTCCTTTTCAATTTTCCCGTCCTTATATATAAAAAGCTTCTTGAAAGGCTTTTTGTCTTTATCGAAATATTCAATTAAAGTGTATATTAACGAATATTCATTTGTAACTACTCTTCCCCAGTACCAGTTTTGTATATTAATATATAATGCCTCGTCACCCCAGTGATGATCATAATAACCGAATCCGTTAAATTCAGTTTTCATTCTTTTGAAATTTATATAAAATTTGAACTTACCCGTAACTTCACACACAGCTGCCGCAGGTAGCCAGAAATGCTTTTCATCAGGCATTTGGGTAAATGACTCATCCTGACCGGGATTTTCATTTTTCACCGTAAAAACAAATTCAGCCTTGAATTTTTTATCCAGATCAGTTGAGGAAAGATTAATATTAAGATAATATTTGTTCTCAATTCTTCTGAAAATAAAAAAATTCTTTTCAAGTGAGATCTTCTCTTCCAGGTTATTACTTTCTACTTTAAAAAAATTTCTTTCATAATCGTAATTTATGCTGTAGACTATTCTGCTTTTGAAATATAGATTAAATGATAAAGAAGTATAATCGATCATTTCCGGTCTTTTTAATTCCGGAAAGTTGAGATGTTCTTTTACGTTTGTCTGGTATTTATTCGAAAATGGATTGCCTGTGAGAAATTTCGCTACAAATGAGTATTCATTATCTTCATCAATACAATCAAAATGCCACCATTCATATGCGCCTGCTCCTTTAAGCTTATGAGATGTGTTCTCCTTTAAATTTTTGACTATCTGCAAGTTTATTTAATTTTTAATTTGTTACGTAAATATTATAATCATAAATTTAAAAACAAATATAAAAATCACTGTTTGTTGTAATTTAAATAACTCACCTTTTGACAACATTTTTAATAATCATTGATCTCATCCTTTTAATTTTACTTCTGTTAAATATTATAAATATCTTTTCTCTGAATAAAATAAAGCTGATTACGGAAACAGGTTCCGGAGATTTCGTTTCTGTACTGATCCCTGCCCGCAACGAAGAAGATAATATCGGAGTTTGCATTGCATCTGTGCTCGAACAGAATTTTACAAACTTTGAGTTAATAATCCTGAATGATAATTCCACTGACAGTACACTTAACATAATATCTTCATTTGAATCCGGAAAGATAAAAATTATTAACGGCAAACCGCTTCCTGAAGGATGGGTTGGTAAAAACTTTGCTTGCCATCAGCTTCAGTCTGAAGCAAAAGGTGATTATCTTTTGTTTCTGGATGCAGATACGATCATGAAACAGGGATGTCTTGCTTCTGCAATAAACTTTGCGCGTTCTTATAAAACAGGCTTACTTTCACTCATGCCTTATGAAATTTCAATTTCGTTCTGGGAAAAGACCGTGATTCCGATGTTGTATTTTGCGTTAATGGTTTTTTTGCCTGTTCCTCTGATAGAAAGATCCGGAAGAAAAGAAATTGCAGTAGGTAACGGGCAGTTCATGCTTTTCAGCCGAAAATGTTACGACACTATAGGTGGTCATAAATCTTTGAAGAACAAAATTGTCGAAGATGTCTGGCTGGCAAAAAGAGTAAAAGAGTTCAGGGAAAAACTGATATTTGCCGACGGAACAGATTTTGTCAGTTGCAGAATGTATAAAGACTTTAATGAAGTATGGAACGGATTTTCCAAAAACTTTTTTGCCGGACTGTCTTTTTCAAAATCAGGATTGACGGTAATTATTGTTTTATATTTCCTGCTTTTTATTTTACCGTTAATTACTTTATGTTCCGGAATAATGAATTCAGATCCGGACCTATTAAAATATTCTCTCATTGGATTTATAATACCGGTTATTATCAGAATTACCCATGCAATTAAATTTCATCAGCCTTTTCTGTTTTCTTTTCTCAATTTTCTGAGCAGCGGTTTCATAATAGCCGTTGCTTTGAATTCGTTCAGAATACTTAAATTCGGAAAGGGCGCAAACTGGAAAGGAAGAAATTACGAAGAGAATGTTATTAAATAGTTTTATTATTCTTTATTAAGTAATTTACAACCTTATTCATAAAATATACAATCATGATCCGAAAATCCTCATTTTTTATAAAACTAATTTTTACCTTTTTAATTCTTCTTATCTTTTCAGGCAATACATTTTCACAGGAAGATGATTCTTTTGATGTTCTGAAATATGAACTGGATCTGGATCTGTACAATTGTTTTAAAGAACCAATATCGAGAGCATTTACTGCATCAGAAAAGATAAGCATTAAAGCCAACAGGCAATTAGGTGATATTATACTGAACGCTTCAAGCACTTCTCTGAAAATTGAATCTGTTTCTGGCGCAGGCGTTTCATTTATACATGAGAATGATTTACTTACAATAATACTAAACAGTCTTTACAGTACCGATGATAATTTTGAAGTTATTATTAATTACAGTCATAATAATATTAAGGACTCCGCATTTTATTCATATCAGGGAATGATCTTCACTGACTGCGAACCTTCAAAGGCAAGAAAATGGTTTCCCTGCAAGGATGTTCCTGATGATAAGGCATTAACAAAAATAACTTCTTCCGTCCCGTCAAATGTTCTCCTTTGCTCAAACGGAATACTTACAGATTCCACTGTGACAGGAGACAGAACATCTTATACCTGGGAAAGTAAATTCCCGGTAGCAACTTATCTTGTAGCCGTTGTGGCTAGTTATAAATTCAATCTTGATATTGTAAACTGGCAAAGACCAAACGGCGAGAATATGGAGGTAAGGTTTTACTGGCAAAATGGCGAGACTCAGTTCAATCTTAAAAATGTAATGAGTAAGATAGGAAAGATGCTTGATCTTTTTTCAAAATTGTACGGTGATTATCCATTTGAAAAACTGGCATTTGCAACTACCAACAAAGAGTTTGAATGGGGTGGAATGGAAAATCAGACGATAATAACTTTATGTCCGGATTGCTGGACTGAGGATCTTGCCGCGCACGAACTCGCGCATCAGTGGTTTGGAGATCTTATCACGCCTTCATCATGGGCTGACATATGGCTTAATGAAGGTTTTGCAACATATCTGGAAACCGTTTGGTATGGATCTCAGTCAGGTATTGCGCGATATAAAAAGCTCAATAAATATGAAGCCGTTAAATATCTTGCTGGAAATCCCGGCTGGGCTTCATATGAAAATTCTTGGGATGTTTCATCTCCTGACAGCGAACAATTATTCAATACGAGTATTACTTATTCAAAATCATCGTGTATAATTTATATGCTTAGATATGTTATTGGTGAGACAGAGTTTGATGAGATAATATACAAATATGCTACCAGTCCGGAATTCATGTATGGAAATATAAGTACTGAAAAATTTATAAATTTCATAAATGAACAGAGCGGAAGGGATCTGAACTGGTTTTTTGATCAGTGGCTGTTTAAACCTGATCATCCTGTTTACAATAACAATTTTCAATCGGAAGAAACTTCTGACGGAAAATGGAAACTTGATTACACAATAAATCAGATTCAGAAGAATAATGTTTTCTACAAAATGCCGGTTGATCTGAAAATAGTTTTTAATAATGGGAAAGATACGACAGTCACTGTCAGCAATGATTATAATTTACAGACTTTTAATTTTGAATTTGAAAATGAACCGGAGAAAATTATTTTTGATCCGGATAGCAAGATCCTCCTTAAGGAAACTGAATGATCATTTTCTTTTTGACCAGAACTTAATTAATCTTTTCTTCATATCGGATTCAGCTCCGTTATCTGTAGGTTCGTAATAAATTTTATCCTTTATTTCTTCAGGCAGATAATCCTGCTCGACAAAGTTGTTTTCAAAATCATGCGCATATTTATAATCCTTCCCGTAATTAAGTTCTTTCATTAATTTAGTAGGGGCATTTCTCAGATGCACAGGCACATCAAGCGCGTTATATTTTTCTATATCTTCTTTAGCTTTGGATAAAGCCAGATATGAAGCATTACTTTTTGGACAGCATGCGAGATATATAGCAGTCTGTGACAATACCAGAGCAGCCTCAGGCATTCCGATATAATTTGCAGCAGTGAAAGCATTTGTAGCCATAATCAGAGCATCAGGATCGGCGTTGCCAATATCTTCCGAAGCAAGAATGATCATTCTTCTTGCAATGAACTTAGGTTCTTCCCCTCCTTTCATCATTCTCGCAAGCCAGTAAACCGCTGCGTCAGGATCACTCCCTCTTATGCTTTTAATGAACGCTGATATTATATTATAATGCTCTTCAAGATTTTTATCATATTTTATATAGTTGGTCTGAAAAGATTCCATGAAAATTTCATTGGTAAGATTTATCAAATTATTTTCATCAGGTGTTGTTAATTTTACCGCGAGATCAATACCGTTTAATAATTTTCTTGCATCTCCGTTGGAGAGCTGTATGAGGAATTTTCTGTTTTCAATTTTAATATCAAGCTTACTGAGAATACTGTCATTTTCAAGAGTGTTTGAAATAATAAAAAGAAGATCATCCTTATTAAGCTCTTCAAGTATGTATATTCTGCTTCGGGAGAGTAACGGAGATATCACTTCAAAAGATGGATTTTCAGTAGTAGCTCCAATAAGTGTCACGATCCCGCTTTCCACACTCTGAAGAAGAGAATCCTGCTGTGCTTTATTGAATCTGTGTATCTCATCAATAAAAAGAATTGTTCTCTTTTTTTTAGTTCTCAGATTGTAATCCGCTTTATCTATTGCAGCTCTGACATCTTTCACTCCGGCAGATACGGCTGAAAGCTGAATAAATTCTGATTCAACAAGAAATGAAATTAAAATGGCAAGTGTAGTTTTACCAACTCCGGGGGGCCCCCATAAAATCATGGAAACAGGTTCTTTTTTTTCTATCATGACCCTGATCGGTTTTCCGGGATCAAGCAGATGCTTCTGACCGGCAAAATCTTCCAGCCTTACAGGTCTCATTCTTTCAGCGAGAGGAACATAAATGTTTTCTATTTCCGTGTTGTGCTCGTTTCCAAATAGATCTATCATTGATATATATTGAAATTATTTAATAATTTTATCTTCCGATTTATTAACATAATATACTCCGGTCAGAATAAGTAACAGTCCTGCAAAATGTAAAGCAAAGATCTTTTCTCCGTATATTAATCCCCAGAATACCGCCACGATCGGGATCATATATGTTACAATTCCTGCAAAAAATACTGAAGTAGTCTGTATCAACCGTGTATAAAGCACAATACCCACAGCAGTCCCAAGTATTCCTAATATGACCATTGCTCCGAAAGATCTTAATGCATCAGGATTTGTCATGAATACTGAAATGAAATCAGTTGAAAACAGATATATCATTGAAACAGGACCAATCGTTGCTAGCGCCAGAGCGGATACAGTAACTGCTCCTGTTTCGCTCAGATGAACAGCTATTAAATTCAGACTGATTGCATAACATAATGTCGCCGTGACCACCAGCAATGCATATATATTCACCCCTCCAAAGCTGCCGGTTGTGTTTACAAGACTCAGAATTATTGTCCCGGCAAAGCCAATAATAATTCCAACTATCTGATAAAATTCTATTTTATACTTAAAAATATAAACTGCAATGAGCAATGCAAACAAAGGTGTTAATCCGTTCAGCATTCCGGTGATCGAACTTTCCAGTTCGGTTTCCGCCAGTGAAAAGAAAAGTGACGGTAACAGATTTCCAACAATTCCAATTACTATTATATATTTTCTTTTTTCTTTCGGTAGTTTTTTAAAATTTTTAAATACAAACGGCAGCATAAATACAAATGCTATCGATACTCTCAAAGCTGTTGCCTGCTCTGGTGTAAATGCTATCAGACCTTCTTTGATAAGTATAAAAGAACTACCCCAGATCAGTGAAAGCAGTAACAACAGAAACCATGGTTCTCCCCTGCCGGACTTAATGAATTTTCTGTACAATAAAATTGTGTTTGACAAAAATACACTTATTTTTTTAAAACATTAAGTAATATATTTTTTGATAGTGTTAAGAATATAAGTACAATCCAGAATATTTTAATAAGCTATAATGAAGATTTTAAAATTGATTGTCAAAACAGATCTGCCAGTGATAAATTGACACAGGAAATTCAGATCATTTTCGAAAAGCAAAAATTTCCTGTAAGGAACGCCCGCCTGCGGAAGAATTTTTAACTGCACTTTCCAACCCCGCCTTATTTTATCTCTTCAGATCCCATATGTGCAAAATTTCCAAAACCATCCTGTTTTGATAATATGTATTGAAACAGAAATTAATAATTAAGAATTAAATGGTTTTATCGCTATGATGTATGATTGAAAAATTAACAAAAATTATATTTAAATTAATATCCCGGATTCCTTCCGGAAGCAGACTTACCGATTAATAATTTACTATACATTCCACAAAAATTGCAGGGGGTAAGGTGCTCACGTGATAGACTAACCTCAGGATAGTTTTAGCGGATCCCGGGACATTTAAAAATTTTAGCACATTTATCCTGATAATAATATTGAAAATACTAATCATATAAACTAATTTCATTCAAATGTCCGAACCCAAACACAAAATAATTTTTCATATTGATATGGATGCTTTTTTTGCTTCGTGCGAGGAAGCAATAAATCCATCACTGAGAGCAAAACCCCTGGTTGTCGGAGGAACCAGACAGGATACACGAAGTATTGTAGCATGCCCAAATTATCTTGCAAGAGAAAAAGGCGTGAGAACTGCTATGCCATTAACAAGAGCAATGGTTCTGGTTCCGGATGGTAATTTTATCCGCTCCACAAAAGGATTGTATTCGGATTATTCCAAAAGAGTTAAAGCATTAATGGGGAAATATACTCCCCTGATACAGCCGGTAAGCATAGATGAAGCATACCTTGATGTGACAGGAGTTCTGCATTTACATGAAAATGACCATTTAAAACTGGCAGATAAAATAAAAAATGAGATCAAAAACACGCTTGATATTACCTGCTCGATAGGGATCGCAACCAATAAGATCTGTGCTAAGATCGGCTCAAAAATGAATAAACCAAACGGCATAACGGTAGTGCCATTTTTGAAGGAAAAGGAATTTCTGTCTGAACTGACAATCGATAAGATACCGGGTGTGGGAAAAGCTTCTCAGGAAAAACTCCGGAGATACGGTATTTTTAAGATAGGTGACTTGCTTAAATTTGACAGGACTTTTTATGACAAGGAGATCGGGATGCATACTTCGTTTTTACTTAATGTAGCTAACGGGATAGGAAGTGACAGAGTCAGTGAAGGTGTTGAAGACAGAAAATCTCTGTCTAAGGAAAATACTTTTTTCAAAGATACTCTCGACATAAATTTTCTTTCCTCTGAATTATATTATCTCATGGAAAGATGCTGCCAGAAACTAAGAGCCATAAATATTAAAAGCAGAACAATAACGGTAAAAGTTAAATATTTTGATTTTAAAGTCAACCAGAGATCTTTTACCGGAACAAAGTATTCAAATCTTGAATCTGACTTTTATGAAGATTCATTAAAGCTTCTCGATAAGATGATGGAATCAAAAAAAGAGATCAGACTTATCGGAATAAAATTTTCTGAACTTATAAAAGATGATAACTCAATGCAGGAAAATATTTTTAATGATACAGACAAGAATGAAAACCTTATGAATAAGATAGATAAGATCAGAAAGAAATATGATTACGGGATCGTAAAATTCGGCCGGACATTTAAGCTCAAATGATTTTATAATAAAACTCCGGCAGGGTCAACCTCCCCGCCGGGGTTTATTCTTCACGTCTCATTCTGACCTTACGTTTTCAGCGTTTGTCCTTACATTAAGCGAGCAGCATATTTCTTCTTCCCTTAATTTGTTTTTTAAACTCCGGCAGGGTCAACCTCCCCGCCGGGGTTTATTCTTCACGTCTCATTCTG